>CAYPYC010000049.1:3374-7292 GCA_964414905.1 uncultured Dehalococcoidia bacterium | reverse complement strand
ATACTATTCACATATATAACATAAATTCTGGTTATTAATTTCTATTTTATAAGTTGCAAACATGAACAAATTTAAAGTGGCTATAATTGGTTGTGGAAGGTTAGGACAACAATACGCCACAGCTTACTCAGCATATCCAGATACCGAACTAGTTGCTATAGCTGAATACAATCCACAAAGGCGAAAAGCAGTTGGAGAACGTTTTGGAATAAATGCACTTTATCCAGATGCAAAATCCATGCTGAAAGAAGTAATCCCTGATATAGCAGCAGTGGTAACACCAACTAAATGGATGAAAGAATCTGTGATTGCATGTGCTGAGGCAGGGGTAAAAGGTGTTTCAACGGATAAGCCTTTAGCTGCAAAACTTTCTGACGCTGATGATATGGTTGATGCATGCGATTCAAGAGGAGTTATATTTGCCGGGGGTAATTTAGCTGTAGCACATAATCATGTACAAGAAACAGCTAATTGGGTTAGAGAAGGTAAATTTGGAGAGATAAAAGGCGGAATCGTTAACTGCATGGCTGATGATTTAACAGGTGGAGGAGTACAATGGATCTCTGCGTTAAGATTGTTTATGAACTGCGAGATATCTAACGTTATCGCATGGGGTAAACCAGAAGAAACTATACACAACGACGATTCTGTTATGGGTTCAAATGGTATTTTTGAAATGTCCAACGGAATTTCAGTTCCATTTTTTCAAGAAAATGTACTAGACACTTATAAAGAAAAAATTCGAATCGACAAAGGTATCACACATAAAGCTAAAATTGGAATGGACCTATGGACCAACGATTCACTTATTCGATGGTTTTGGGATGACTTAGATTTATACAAAGGTTTTGACGAAAAAGGTAAAAGGCAACTTTACACTCCTACTTTTACTGACTGGGATTGGAAATCCTTTAATTATTTAGCTGGGTCAACTCGTTCTCTCATTCAAGCCATTCAAACCGGTTCTAGGCTTGCTATTTCAGGTCATGATTTAAGACAAGCTCTTGAGGCTGCTATAGCTATTAAACTTTCAGCCCGACTGGGTAATAAACCTATAGCATTACCTCTTTCCGATCGGTCTCTTGGGTTGATGCCAGGGGACCACAGATGGGTTGGTGGAGACTTATCCGGCAATCCTCAATCAGTTAGTGATGCTGAAGCTAGTTGGAACGGGTATTATTAATAAAAACCATGACAACTAATCCGATTAGTTCTTTATATTTCCCTAAATTTCGTTTATTGATGTATGTGCACGTACTTCTTTCAACAGGATTTTGGTTACAACAAATAGTGATAGGGTGGTTTATATATGATCAAACAAATTCACCTCTTTTCACTACTCTTGCATTGAGTGTTGACACAATCCCTATATTATTTGGCGGTTTTATAGGTGGAGCGTTAGTGGATCGTTTCAACCCTAAAAAATGTATCATACTTGTAACAATTGGCCAGTGTATTTTTGTTTCTATGTTAACGATTGTTTTGTTTATTGATGCGGTTCCTTTATTCTACGTTTACCCAATAATTTTTTGTATAGGCTTCACATGGGTTATATATGACCCTGCTAAAATCAGTTTGGGCATGAAATTAGTTGACAAAGATAATATTTCAAACATCTTTGGAATGTGGATTTGTGGATTCAATCTGCCAAGAATCCTAGCTTCAATTGGAGCAGGATATTTAATATTTTTAATCGGACCACAATATGTATTACTAGTAGAAATCTGCTTTATTTTAATAGCTTTTTTATGTATTTCGTTTTTGAAATATGATCATACTTTTTCACAAAACCATAAACCAACATTTAATGAAATTTATGTAGATATTAAAGATTTATTGAATGTGATGAAAAAAAACAATATTGTTACGGGATTTTTTCTCCTGTCCTTCACATCTATTTTCCTTTTGGTTCCAGCAACAACTGGATTACTTCCAGTTTATGCCTCAGATATATTGAAACTGGATGCCCGTGGCTTGGGAATTCTTCAAGCATTTTGTGGGTTTGGACAAATATCTGGTATTTTTTTCATAGGAATGATTAAACAAAAAATATTTGGTAAATTTGCAATTTGGTCGTTATTCATATCTGCATGTTTTGCAATATTTTTCTCTATTTCTACAATATATTATTTATCCTTTCTATTTATTTTTGTAATAAATATTTGTATTGCCATATTCCATAATTCAACCAGTTACGCTATGTTTTCGACAATTGAGGAACGTTTCAGAGGAAGACTTGCTGGATTACAGGTATCGGCCTTCGGGTTATTCATATTTGGTTCCACATTTGCAGGCTTACTAGCCAACATATATGGCCCTTCAGTTTCAACTATCACCAGCATGGCTATAATGATAGCGATTTCATCGGCTATCACCGTTAAATATAGAAGCATATATTCAATTTCAATATAAAAATGAATATGATACGGATAACTTATTGTAAAGATCCAACTTGACAGTATTTTGTTCAGGTACTACGCTAATTCTATAAATAACTTGGAAGAATGTAGTGAAACTCAACAACGAGCAATTAAACCATTTCAAAGATGAAGGTTATCTTGTAGTTGAAGATGTTATAGATTCTATAAATGTACTGGATCCCTTAGTTAAAGAATACGAGTCAGTTTTAAACAACTTTGCTAACGAATTATTTGGCAAAGGTGAAATCAAAGAGTTATACCAAGATCTTGACTTCAGTGACCGGTTAACTCAAATTTATAATGATAGTGGAAAAGTACACAACCAATATTTCGATTTTTCTCTCCCGCAATCAGGAATAAAATACGATACACCTATGTGGCATGGTCCAGCTGTTTTTAACGTTCTTACGTGTCCCGAACTGCTTGATGTAGTTGAATCTGTTATTGGAAGTGAGGTTTATTCTAATCCAGTGCAGCACGTAAGGTTCAAACCTCCCGAACAATATGCCCCCTTAAACGAAGATGGAACAGTGCAGTTCGGAGCCACAAAATGGCACCAAGATAACGGTGTTGTGAATGAAGATGCTGATGAAACTGATATGTTAACAGTATGGGTACCAGTTTGGGATGCTTCTGAATTAGATGGTTGCTTGCATCTTGTTCCTAAGAGCCACAAAGAAGGATTAAACGTTCACTGTCCGGTTGAAGGAACAGTAGCAATACCCGATGATGCCTTTAGGGTTGAAGATTCCATTACAGTTCCTATGAAAAGAGGAAGCATACTTTTAATGCATAGATTAACATGTCACGGTTCTCTGCCCAATTTAAGCGAACGGATAAGATGGAGTTTAGACTTAAGGTACAATCCCATAGGACAATCTTCTGGCCGTGTATCATTTCCTGGCTTTAATGCTAAAAGTTCCCTTAACCCAGATTCAGTATTGAAAAACCCTGCGGTTTGGGATTCAATGTGGAAAGAAGCTCGAATGGCGCTAGCTGCTAAAGAAGACCCAAACTACAATAGATGGTCGAGTGATCATCCTGCATGTGCCTGACCAATTTCAGATAATATTCTGAATTCTTCGTTTTTCATAATAGAGTACCCTTCATCAATGCCCATACCTGGTCTAACCAATATCTGCTCAGCTCCTGTTGCTATTGCTACATGGACGGCGTTTTTGGCGTTAAGATCGGTTTCATTACAGCTGCCGCCAAGATAAGCTTTCACTCCATTTTCATGGCAAATTTTTACTGCTTTAACAGATTGCGTAATTGAACCCAAATCCGGCATTTTAATCTGAATCATATCCACAGATTTTGATTCAATAAAATCTGAAATATCACTAAGATCATTACACCATTCATCGGCAATTATTAGTGTTTTACTGTTTCTATTTTTTAATGTTTGTTTTAAATCAGCAAATATTTTTATTTGATCGGTTTTATTTCCCATTTCTATTGGGGATTCTAATTGCAACTTAAACGGAGTAATGGTGTT
>CAYPYC010000049.1:0-3364 GCA_964414905.1 uncultured Dehalococcoidia bacterium | reverse complement strand
TCAGATATTTTTCCCAAGTCGTTTTGAAAAGCTCTTCCTATTGTTCCATAACAATCAAAATGAAAAATGGGATCATAATATGATTCAACATTGTGTTCATAAATTCTTTGTTTAATCCACTTCGCATAATCTAATAATATTTCACCTGTAGGACCAAAATCATTTTCGACCGAATGTATTAAGGCATGAGGTAGTGCATCTACTCTATGATATATCGCTTTATCGACACTATTGTACCAATCATTTCCTCCTTGAATCATATATTTAATATTCTTGTTTATTTTAGGAATATTAAATTGTTTTCTTAAAAAAGATGCTTTGGATATATTGCATACTGATGCTGAAGCTTCAAGCAATGCAGAACTTACGGCATATCTAATCGCTGTATGACTATCAGATAAATTCACTGGGTTTTCAATTTCAGCACAAATATGTGTAAAATCTTCTGTATCTTGATTAATCACCAAATCATTTATTACTAATTTGCAATAATCGACATAATCTTCATATCTAAAAAGTCTATCTCTACCAGCAGTACCAGCATAAGTAACACTTGTACCATCACCGTAAAACACTCTTTGATTTTCTAATGTTATTGCAACCCCAATTCCTGTACCTACTTCTCTAACGGAATTAAAACCATTGGTTACAGGATTTCCAGTCAATAAATAATGATCGGATTTAACATTTCCATGTTCAACAGCTTCTTTGTCATCACAATACCATCCGGCTATTATTGGAAAATATTTGACATCTATGATTTTCATCTTTGTCTCTCATTTGTTAGTTTTGAACAATAGTTTACTTGGTTTAAGAGAAATATTACCAAAATATTTGAACTGATTGCCTCTATACTTGCATACCTTATGTATTTATGGTTATATTTGGGCAAACATTAATCCGTTTGGATTTGTAATTGTTACAATTAATTTAGATGATATTGTGTACAGTAAAATCTGTATTTGAATAAATATTTATATATTGGAGTTAACTATGGAAATGACAACACCTAATGCAAAATATTGGAAAGCGAGTGTAGGCAGTCTAGAACAATTCAAACAACCTATACATGAGGGTGAAGGAGAGATAACTAGGTATAAAATTGTAGGCGACCAAACCTACTTACCCATCAATTATGAACTGTGGGAGTTAGAACCAGGCGTTAGTGAAGGCGACCACACTCATGACACTCCAAAATTAGCAGAAATTTATCATTTTTTAGATGGTAACGGTGTTATCACTGTAGACGGTGAAGAAGTAAATGTAACTAAAGACGATACAGTATTAGTGCCTCCAGGAATTGATCACGGTGTTTACAATACAGATTCAACTAAAACATTGAGGATGTTGATTATCTGGGGTGAGTCAAAAATATAATTAGATAATCACCCATAATTTTTCATGTCTAGGTAACTTACAAACATAAAATATTAATAACTGTTTTATGTTATATAGAAATAGCGGTGAATATCTATTAAATGAAATTATCAATATACAATCGATATTTTTTGAAGAAGAATAAATTTTTATCATTTAAAGATGTTTTAATAATTATTAAGCACAAATTTTGTGTGTCCATTTGGTTTATATTTGTTTCTTTAACTGACTTTATGAGAAACAATTCCCCTTACATGGCCGCTGGAATGGCTTACTGGACACTTTTTTCACTCTTCCCATTAGCTTTAGCTGGTATTTCTACAATAGGGTATTTTTTTTCTACTCCATCAGAACAAGAAATTGTCGTGGATTCTGTAATGAGTATATTGCCTGTGTCGAAAGATTATTTAACTAATGTTGTTTCTGAAACTTTGTCCAAAAGAGGAACTTTAGGAATGTTAGGTACAGTTGGACTTTTATGGACAGGAGCTTCAATGTTCGCTGCTATGAGGAAGTCTGTCGCACACGTATGGAGAATAGCGAAGCCTCAGAACATTTTTGTGCAAAGAGGAACAGACTTACTGATGATTGTGACATTAGGATTCGTTCTATTTTGGAGAGTTTTAGTAAATATTCAAATATTTGACATAAGCAACATATTCGGAATTAATGGAATCTCTTCGGGTGCAAATTCATACGTTAATTTAGGTCAATTCATTGCTTTCATATTTACCTGGACAGCATTATTGCTCATATACAAATATATCCCAAACACTACAGTTTATTGGAGTGATATTTGGTTGCCAAGTTTTATAGCTACATGTTTATTTGAACTTGTTCAAAGAGGATATATTTGGTTTCTTAATAACGCTGTTGAAATCAATTTGGTATATGGTTCAATGGCCACAATAATAAGTGTTTTATTGTGGGCTTATTTGTCTTCATTATGCATAATTTTGGGGTCTCAGTTTTCGTTCATACACGCATGTGTATACGGTTCACGAAAAGGTTACATCAAAATTCCAGACCAGGATTTTCTTGATGTGTTTTGGTATAAATTTTTATATATATTCAAAAAACTCACTAATTTAAAAAAGTAATCTGTCATATATGAAAATATTTAACCCGATACAAATTAATGACCATATTTACCAGATAAGAGTTGTAGGTTGCAGAGTTACATTAATAATAAGCGGAAAAGAAATATGTCTCGTTGACATCGGTTATCCGGGTAGTTACAGATTTATTAAAAGTGGAGTGGAATCTTTAGGATTTTCTATTAGTGATATAAGCTCTGTGGTTTTGACTCATTACCACCCCGACCATATAGGTGATATTAAATCTATATTAGAAAATATAGATCCCCTAATTTTTGCCCATAAAGATGAAATCCGTGCTATATCAGGATTAGATCCTGATATAAAAGCATCTAATAATGACGCAATATCTTATTTATATAAAAAAACTAAAACTTATGTAACTCTTCCTAAATTGATTAACAAAATATCTCCATTAATAGACGGTGATAAATTAACTTTTCCCACTCCAATTAAAACAATTCATCTTCCTGGCCACACCAAAGGCAGTATTGGACTTTATTTACCTAATGATGACGCTGCAGTTGTTGGCGATGCTCTTACATATAAATTTGGAAGGAATTTAGGTTTCGCATCAAGTCTATATAGTGAAGATATGAGTCTTGTAAAGAAATCAGCTGTGAAATTGGCTGAATTAAATCTACAAATGATTCTTTTCAGTCACTACCCTCCAATTAAAACAGCTGCCAAACATTCTTTAAAACACTTAGTTGCCACAAGCTTGAATGTTTAGTTACCAATTTATTGTAAATAGTTGTTAATTTGTTCTAATTCGGTGTATTATTTTACAAATTTTTATATAAATATTTTTACAGGTAACATAAATGAACAATAATTATCCTGCCTTAGGAAACACTATCCCTGAACTTATGGATTACATCGTAAATCTT
>CAYPYC010000048.1:0-7368 GCA_964414905.1 uncultured Dehalococcoidia bacterium | reverse complement strand
CAGCACCTTGATTTAATTTATCACCAGCCTCAATACTTGCATCATAGCTTTTTGCTGCTTTAACCGATATTTGTTTCTCTCCAACTAAAGCTTTATCGATAACTTGCGAAGAAGAATCATATAAAAATGACCCGTCTTTTTTCAACTTCAATTCAAATTCAGAATTTAAATCAACATATTTTGCTGTTTCATCAGTCACTTGTTCAACAACCTCAAGAACCGGAGGGTTTTTTCTCGGTATAAGCCTTACATTTTCTAAAACCATGCCTTCGTTTCTCTCAGAACTCAAACCAGCAACAACAGTGTTCTTTTTCAACGTTATATTTGTTTCTTTCCCTCGGTTTTCACTGATTATTTGTAATAGCTGGTTTAAATCGTTAATTCTCTGTTCATTTACTTTAACAATCACATCTCCGTTTTCTATTCCTGCATTGTAAGCAGGTGATCCTGGCACAACCGCATTAATAATTACTTCTCCCCCTGACAATGATTGGTGTGGCATCATGAAAGAAACCATGAATATCACAAATGGAACCAGTAAATTCATAAAAGAACCGGCTACCAACACAACCAACCGTTGGAATGCACTCGCAGAACTAAAACTACCGGGACCTTCGAATTCTTTTTCACCGGCCATTTTTACAAATCCACCAACTGGAATCAGGTTAATTGAGTAAATAGTCCCTTTATATGAAAATCCAAATACTCTAGGAGGAAAACCAAAACCAAATTCTAAAACTTTGATTTTAAATAATTTTGCGGTGGCAAAATGACCTAATTCATGTACGAAAATCAAAAATGCCAAAATAGGTATGATTATTAACCAATTCATCACTTCAAACATATCATATTCACCTAACTAAATTCCCTACTTGTTTCTTTGCCCAGTTTGAAGCTTCCAAGGCCTGATACACATCTGGATTTGGCACAGGAATATGCATTTTAGTAGCATCTCTTATGACATTAGCAATTTCGGTATACTTCAATTTCCCAGACAAAAATAACTCAACTGCCTTATCGTCTGCACCTGATAATACCGCTGGCCAGGTTTTTCCTTTTTTACCATACTCAAGACCCAAAACAAAACATGGATATCGGCTCAAATCCAATTTTTCAAATGACAATTTACCTATATCAATTAAGTCAACTCGCGAAACTTGGGCATTAAATTTACGTAATGGGTATAACAAAGAATATTGGATAGGCATTCTCATATCTGGCTGACTGATCTCTGCTTTAATCGTACCATCCACAAATTCAACCATTGAATGTATAAGACTTTGTGGATGAAGGACAACTTCAATATCTTTCCATGGCATATCGAATAGATAATGAGCTTCTATTACTTCAAAAGCTTTGTTCATCAAAGTAGCTGAATCAACGGTTATTTTATCACCCATTTTCCATGTGGGATGATTCAAAGCTTGTTTTGGCGTTACGGCAGATAATTTTTCCAAAGGAAATTCTCTTAATGCTCCACCTGAAGCTGTAATAATCAACTTACTAATTGCTTTTTCTTCACCTTTTAAACACTGCCATATAGCATTAGGCTCACTATCAAGAGGAAATATATCTACTTTATTTTCTTTAGCTTTTGATACCAGTTCTTTACCTGCTATAACAATTGATTCTTTATTGGCTAAAGCAATATTTTTTTTGTTTTTTATAGCAATTAATGTAGGAATTAATGCTATATCGCCTGAAGTAGCAGTAACAATCAAATCAACTGAGGGTAACGCTACTATTTCTTCTATTGGTTTTTCACAACATCCATTTGAATATAGCTCAAGTTTTTGATCAGGCGTACAATTGCTGTTAATCCACTCGGGTTTAAATTCAACAACCTGATCTTGCAATATTTCAAAGTTAGTTCCTGCGACTAACGCTACTACTTTAAGTTGATCTGGAAAAGCTCGTACCACATCCAAAGTTTGAGTACCAACAGAACCAGTTGAACCTATAATTGCTAAATTTCGCACTAACTTATCCATATAAAACCATAATAAGTAACAGGTAAATTCAATAAAACCGAATCTAGTCTATCTAAAACCCCTCCATGTCCAGGAAAAATTGTCCCAGAATCTTTAACTCCAGCGATTCGCTTTAATTTAGATTCCCCTAGATCCCCAACGATTCCTATACAACCAATCAAAATTCCTCCAATTACAGATATTGAAACTGATATATCAATACTAAATACTTCTAACTCGGTAAAAATATACTTTATTGCCAAGCTGGCTATAACCGCTCCTAAAATTCCACCGATAGCGCCTTCTATTGTTTTCATCGGACTTATATTAGGTGCTAATTTATGTTTCCCTAATCTCCTTCCAACAAAAAACGCACACGTATCCGACACTATAACAACAACTATCAACCAATAAGCCAAGTAAACACCATTGTCATGGTTTCTCAACAAAATACCATAAGCCAAACTACCGACAAACAAAATCACACTACTACAAATCACGAGTATTGACCTTGAAGATCTGAAACCAATTTTTTTTGACAAATTGATTAATTCTAAAGATCCAATTACAGCTAAAAGTAAAATAGATACTGAAAACCAAATCCCTCCCGCATAAATCACCCCAAACAAAATTGGCATCGCGATTGAAGCGGTAATTACTCGTGATTTCATATGTCCATCCAGCCAATATTCCCTATCTAAATTGTTCCATATTTTCTATGCCTATTACTATAAGAATACAAGGCTTTTTTGATTTCCGCATCCTCAAAATCAGGCCATAAAACCGAACTGGAATAGTATTCAGAATAGGCAGATTGCCAAATCAAAAAATTACTTATCCTCATTTCTCCAGCTGTCCTGATTATCAAGTCTGGATCGGGCAATTGGCTATCATATAAATATGTTGAAAATGTTTCTTCGTTTATTTCGTCCGAATGTATTTTTTGTCTAACAATATTTTTAACAGCATCAATTATCTCTGTTCTTCCACCGTAATTAAATGCTATTGTCAATATCATGGTTTGATTTGCTTTCGTTAGTTCAATTGATTCCTGAATTGATTCGCCTAGTTCAGCAGGGATAGTATCGAGCTTACCTATATGTCTAATCTGAACGCCATCAGAATGTAATTTAGGAGTTTCTTCAACTATGGATTGGGCAAGTAAATCAAACAGCATATTAACTTCCGACTGAGGTCTTGCCCAATTCTCTGTAGAAAACGCATACAGAGTAAGATACTTGACTTTATACCCAGCAAAACATTTGATAACCCGCCTCAAATTCTGCGTGCCCGCCTGATGCCCCTGTGACCTTGGTAGTCCCTGTTCAGAAGCCCATCTCCCATTACCGTCCATAATTATAGCTACGTGAGAAGGTATTTTTTCAATTTCTTCATTGTCTTTAAATCTTTTGTTTGACATCGTCTAAAAGTTAAATAAATATCCAATATATTTCAGGTCGTCATTATTGCTTTTTCTTTCACTTTGGACAATTCACTTATCTTTTCCACAAATTCGTCAGTTATATCCTGTAACTCTTTTGAAGCCCTCTTAACATCATCCTGAGACATTTCTTTGTCTTTTTCCAAAGTGCTTAATTCGTTGATAATTGCCCTTCTGATATTGCGAATTGCTACATTACCTTCTTCAGCTCGCTTAGATAATATTTTAACTAAGTCTCTTCGTCTTTCTTCAGTCAATGGAGGCACTTTAAGTCTAATCAAAGAGCCATCATTTTGTGGACTTAATCCCAAATCAGATTTTAAAATTTCCTTTTCCAAATCTATAATAATTTGTTTATCCCATGGCTCAATTACAATGGTTTGAGAATCACCTAGAGATACAGAAGCTATTTGATTAATTGGTAACAGAGAACCATAATAATCAACTCTAATATTATCAATGAGTTGCGTAGTAGCACGTCCCGTTCTGATAGAACCCAAATCTCTATTAAATGCTTCTATGGATTTATCCATATTTGTTTTGGCTTGAGTTAAAAGCGTTTGGCTGTCAGGCATACTATAATACCTCCGTCAGATAACTTATTTTATTCGAAATCACTTAAATAAAGTTTAAAAAATATTTCAGTCTAGACTAATCAAATTCACAAACATTAGCAAACCTAATCGTTATTTGAAGCAACCATTGAACCTATTTTAGCTCCACTTATCAACCGCTTTAAATTCCCGGGCTCAAACATATTGAATACTTTTATAGGAACGTTGTTATCCATGCATAAAGAGATAGCAGTAGTGTCCATAACTTCTAATCTTTTTTCAATTACATCTCTGTAGGTAAGAAAATCGTATTTAGTTGCAGTTGGATCCAAGTTCGGATCAGATGAATAAACTCCATCTACTTCGTGCTTAGCCATAATTAAAATTTGTGCTTCTATCTCGATAGCTTTCAACGCGGCAGCCGTATCAGTTGTAACATAGGGATTACCAATTCCGGCAGCAAATATAACTACTCTTCCTTTTTCTAAATGCCTCATGGCCTTCCTACGTATGTAGGGTTCAGCTACTTGTTGGATATCAATCGCCGTCTGGGTACGAGTAACAACATCGAATTGATTTTCTAATGAGTCTTGTAGAGCAAGGCCATTGATAACAGTAGCCAACATACCTGCATAATCAGCTGTTGCTCTGTCCATTCCTTTAGCAGCAGCTTCAGAACCTCTCCATATATTACCACCACCTACAACTACACCTATTTCAACCCCCATATCTACAAGGGTTTTTATTTCTCCGGCCATAAACCCCACAGAGCTAGGATCTATCCCAAATCCCTTATCACCTTTAAATGACTCACCGCTCAATTTTAAAAGTATCCTTTTAAATTTGGCCGAGTCATTTGGCACGAGTTTCACTCACCTATAGAAAATCTACTAAATCTTTTTATCCGGATATTTTCTCCGACACGAGCTGCTACTTCATTTACCACATCTTTTACTTTTAGACTTTGGTCTTTGATAAAATTTTGTTCGGTCAGACAGGAATCTTCATTGGTCTGATCACTATCACCTGAATCTTCATCTAAGTAAACAATTTCGGGCGCCATTGCTGCAACCTGCATTGCCAAATCATGAGCGAGCTTTTTAAAATCTTCAGTACGTGCAACAAAATCGGTTTCACAATTAACTTCAACAATCGACCCGATTCTACCTCCTGCATGAATGTAGGATGCTACAACACCTTCTTCTGTTGCTCTAGAGGATTTTTTTGCGACTGAAGCAAGGCCCTTTTCATGTAAAATCGTTTTTGCCTGTTCAATATCACCATTCGATTCAATTAATGCACTTTTACAATCCATGATGCCTGCGCTTGTCAATTCACGTAGCTCTTTTATGTCACTCAATTGGGGTTCCAAGTTAGACTCTCCATCATAATTCTTGTGCTGAGAAAATTTGATTAGCTATTTTCTTTCTCGACATCAGAAGAAGTTTCTTCTGATACTGATTCATCTTTGCCTTCTATATTTTCTGTTTGAAGTTCCGCAGTGTTTACTGATTCAACTTCTTCATTATCCGTCGTGGATGCTTCGACTTTATTAACTATTTCACTATTGCCTTGCTGTTTTTGATTTTCTGGTTGTGCTGATGTTACATCAGAATTTGTTTCATTTGTTTCAGGAGTTGAAGGCTGTGATTCTTCAGCGACAATAGCCGCAGGATCTTGCATATGCTGGTCAGAACCTTCGGTTATTGTTGACTCAACAGTATTAAATTCAGCCACACCTTCCAATACTGAATCAGCTATGGCCGAAACAACTAATTTGACAGATCTCATAGCATCATCATTACCAGGAATTGGCCAATCGGTTAAACTTGGGTCACAATTTGTATCAACTAATGCAACGATAGGAATACCAACTTTTCTAGCTTCTGCTATAGCAATGTCTTCTTTTCCTATATCTATAACAAACAATGCACCGGGTAATTCAGTCATATCTTTGATACCACCAAAAAACCTATTTAACTTGATAATCTTCTCTTCCATTTTAAGAGCTTCTTTTTTAGGTAAGACTTGAAATTCCCCTTTTTCTTTTTTTGTTTCAAGCTCAACAAGGTAATCTATACGTTTTTCTATAGTTCTAAAATTGGTTAAAGTACCACCTAACCACCTAGTCGTTATATAAAACGAACCTGAACGAATAGCTTCTTGGGTTACAGATTCTTGGGCCTGTTTCTTAGTCCCAACCATAAGTATTTTTTTACCCGTAGATGCAATGTCTTTAACAAAGGCTCTTGCAGTTTCTAAACATTTTACGGTTTTTTGCAGATCTACAATATGAATTCCATTCCGGTGCGAATATATATATTGGTCCATTTTAGGATTCCAATATTTACGTTGATGCCCAAAATGAACCCCTGCTTCAAGCAAAGATTTCATCGAGACATTTGGCCTTACTTTTGGTACTATAGTTTCTTCTACAGTTTGTTTTTTATCTTCAGTTTCTTGAACCATATAATTTAATTACCAGACCTTATTTTTCCTGACATTTTCAAACTAATACCCTAAAAATATCTATATAGGAATTTCTATGAACTAGACTGAAGAAGTATATCATACGTATTTGATTAGCGTAAATGCCAATTGCAATCTCGTTGAGTAAATTAAACTAGATATGATATGATGAAACATGAAAAATACAAAAAGGAAAAAATTATTAATGGCAGTGGACAAGTTAACAGTAGCTAAAGAATTTAAATCCAGTGAAAATGACAATGGATCTACTGAGGTACAGATTGCCATACTTACCTCAAGAATAAATGGACTTACAGAGCATCTTAGAATTCATAAGCATGACCAATCAAGTAAAAGAGGTCTTCTAACGCTCGTAGGTAAAAGAAGAAAGCTTCTTCGTTATCTAAATAATAAAGATAACTCTCAGTATGAATCTCTTACTGATAAGCTCTCTATAAGAAGATAGAAACCTCCTGATTTATTAATTCCCCTACTTATTCTCTTAATGTTTATTGCTTTATAACTTCCAAAGGATGTTAATTATTTATGAGTTCTATATTTACACACGATTTTGGTAACCATACCTACGAATTTCAAACCGGTACATTGGCTAAACAAGCTAATGGTTCAGTGTTAGTCAACTATGGCGATTGTTCATTACTAGTAACAGCAACTATGAGCGATCCTAGGGAAGGTGTTGACTTTTTCCCATTAACTGTTGAATTCTCCGAAAGAATGTATGCACGAGGAAAGATTCCTGGAGGGTTCTTTAGGAGAGAAGGAAGACCAGGAAGCGATTCAATCTTAATATGCAGGCTTATAGACCGCCCGATTCGCCCCATATTCCCGAAAGGGTTCAGAAATGAGGTGCAAGTTGTAATAACACCGCTTTCTGCAGATTTAGAAAATCCTTTGGATATACCATCACTAGTTG
>CAYPYC010000047.1:0-7390 GCA_964414905.1 uncultured Dehalococcoidia bacterium | reverse complement strand
TACTGACCTGATACAAAGGAGAAGCCCAATGCATTGTAATTGAAGGTATATTGGATGCTATAGGATTGTCCCTATTAAGCCCACTGGATCTAATATCAACAAAAAACGGATAATTTATGTGTTCTATATCCATTACTACCACACCTGCTACATCTCTTTGCACTTGAATAGGAAACGGTTCATTTTGAGTATCTAGAATTAAATTCCCTCCCATCTTAACCCCATAATGCTCAATCAAGTCATGAATCCCGTCGTCTACTCTACGTATGTTTAAACCAGGGACAATCTGAAGAGGAGATACCACATAAGAACCTGCAGCTATAACTACTGCGCCACCACGCATTATAAATTGGTCTAAAGCCAGCAATTCACTCTGTTTCATTTGCTCAGGAGAAAGTACCAACAACACATCAACTTCCATCGGAGGCACACCAGTAAGCAAATCTACATTTCGAACGTAATAATTTTCTGACAAATGCTGCAGAAGCATATACCAACTTGTCATTGGTGCCATCTGAGGATTAAAGGGATTCTGTATCCTCTCATTCGGTGGTTGCCATACCCCGATTTGTTTTAACACTCCAGGGATTATTTTACGTATACCTGTATCAAACGATTCCCTTAAGTCTTCTTGATTAAGATCTTCTGCTGGATAAATAAGATAAGATGTGTCTTGATATTCTAATATAGCGTGTAAGTAATAGGATTGACCATCAACAGGCTCTATAGCATCAAGGCTGTAAATCTCCTTTAATACTCCCCTATCCATTTGCAAAGTATTATTATCAGGATCAATAACGTCAAATACTATTTTACCTAATGATTCTTCTGCCAGCTGGTTAGCAATGTTATAAGTCCATAAAATCGTTTCGTTTAGTTGATCTGGCACGCTTGCTTCAGTAATGTAAGCAGTTAACCTAATGTTGTCTTTCAAGTCCGCATATACCGCATCCCCTCTTTCAAAAGTAGCAATTACTTTTTTTATAGAGCGGGTAACGTCATATTCTATGTTTCTCAAGCGAGTTTCAACTTCACCATCTGCACTTTTCTCTACTCTAACGAGATCACTTATATCCAACCTTTCAAATTGATCTCCATAAACTATTACTATGTCAAAATAAGAGTTCACAACAGAAGATTCGTATCTTTCAGTTATAGAAATAGGAGTAGGATCTACTCCATAACTTCTTCTAGCTTCAAATTCAAGTTGTTCATCTTTACTAGGATCAATAATTTTGACAGATATATTATTCCCAGAAATAGTTTTATATTCTGACAAAATATCTTTAATAGTTGGAATTAATGGTTCAAGCATAGGATGAGTCTTATCACTAAAATATCCTCTAATTATTACCGGTCCTTCCAAATTAGAAATTAAATCTTTGGTTGTATCTGTTAATGAATATTCGCTTTCCGCAGTTATATCAACTCGCAAATTATTATATGGAGCTAAAATTACATTAAGTAAAATCAAATTAAATCCCACTAATGCAAATGCGGCCCATACATTTCTTTTATAATGTTTGGTTTGGTCAGATTTACCCCATCTTTTCGAATCTATTGATATAACGTTTGCTAAAATAAATATCATTGTTAAAGACAAATAAAATAGCAAGTCTCGTAAATCAAGAACTCCTCTTTCTATACTGTCGAACCTAACACCTACATCTATTGCAACCATCAATGATGAAATATTGTCAGCAAAAGCACCAATAACGTACCTACCACCAACTACATTAAACAATCCACAAATTAAAACTGTAATAATTAAAGATATAATCTGACTTTCGGTCCTTGATGAAACCAATAAACCAATTGATATATATACTGACACCATTAAAATAGTTGCAATATAACCACCTATCACAGGCCCCCAATCTAAATCACCTATAATAGCGACAGTTATTGGTAGAAAAACGGTAAGTATCAAAGCTACTACAACTAATATTAGGACTGCAATAAATTTGCCTAAAACCAAATAAATTCTTGGTACAGGGAGAGTCAACAATATTTCTAAAGTACCGGATTTTTGTTCTTCACTCCACTGTTTCATCGTTAAAGTAGCTACAAGAAAAATAAGAAGAGTTGGCATCCAGGAAAACAAAGGCCGGACATCCGAAATGTTACGTGCAAAAAATGTTTCTACCCAAAAGAAAACAAATAAAGACGCAGCCAGAAAAACACCAACAAATATCAAAGCTTGAAGAGAACTAAAATAGCCATCTAGCTCTTTTTTTATTATCGCAAATAACTGTGAAATCCTATTTGAAATCATTACATACCTTCATCCATACGATTGGATTCTATAGGTACATTCAGAGTATCGGAACCATATCCTACTAATTCACTAAAAAACTGTTCTAAAGTTGTTGAAGCCGAACTTAATTCCAATAAAGACCAAGCATTCGACTGAACTATTTCATAAATAGCTTCTCTAATATCATTATCTCCAGAATAGTGGATTTCAAATAAGGTTTCAGATTCATTGGAATTATTCACATCTACTATTACTTCATCTACTCCAGTGATTTCATTTAGCATCCCTTTAGCTTCTACAGCATTTCCTTTAAGTGACAATTTATAAAACGATTTTTTTACAAGTTCAGAAATGACAACATCAGCAGCTACTCGCCCATTCACAAGTACTATTACTCTATCGCAGATAGCCTCCACTTCAGACAATATATGTGTTGAAAGCAAAATAGTACTTGTAGAAGTCAATTCTTTTATTAATTTCCTAATCTCAATCACTTGAGTAGGATCCAATCCAGCTGTGGGTTCATCGAGTATCAATACTCTAGGCAAATGTAATATTGACTGAGCTATACCCACTCTTTGCCTGTACCCTTTACTCAATTCTCTAATAGGCCTCGTCAATTGAGCTGAAATACCTGTTTTTGTTACTGCCCCAGTTATCAATTCTGATTGCGATTTAGCAGGAATACAACGAAGATCAGCTATCATCTTTAATTGAGATTGCACAGATAAATCAGGATAAAGTGGAGCGTTTTCAGGCAGGTAGCCTATCATTTGTTGGGCAGGTAAAGGATTTTTAACAACATTTATATCACCTATGGATACATTCCCGGCATTCGGTTCTATATATCCAGTCAGTGATTTCATCAAAGTCGTTTTACCCGCACCATTAGGCCCTAAAAGACCAACAATTTCACCAGATTTAATAGAAAAAGAAACTCCGTCTAGTGCTTTCACACTACCATAATGCTTTGTTAAATTTTCAACTTGAATCAAATCCATTTTTAAACCGCGATCTTTTTCACCATAAAAGTTTATGCCTAAATATGTGCATAACACAAATAAATATGACAAATATAATTATAAATAGTGAAATAAATATTGTTCAAGAAAGGTAGGGACCTTATTTCTAAAAATTTACACCAATAATTTCGATTCAAAGAATGAATAGAATTGATTGTTTAGCCACTCATCCTAATTCGCGGATCTAAAAGTGCTAGGAGTACATCCGATATAAAAGTGCCTATTACAGTCATTGCTCCAAGGACCAATACAATTGTTGCAGATATAAATAAATCTTCAGTTAGTAACGCCCTCAACAATAAAGGACCTTCGGTTGGAAGATTGAGGACGACAGAAACGATAATACTACCTGATATCAAGAATGGCAGGAGATAGCCCACTGTGCTAATCAAAGGATTTAGAGCTACCCTAACTGGATATTTCATAACAGCTCGCCATTCAGGAAGACCTTTAGCCCGAGCTGTTACTACATAAGGTTTCTGTAGCTCATCAAGAAGATTAGCTCTCATAACACGAATTAAAGCAGCAGTGCCTGCAGTCCCTACAACTAACGCTGCTATCCAAAGGTGTGATATCAAATCCCAAACTCGCGCAAATGACCAAGGAGCAACCATATAGTCTGGGGAAAACAGTCCTCCAACACTTTGACCTAAATAAGCAAAAGACACCCATAATAGCCATAGTGCTAATAGAAAGTCTGGCACTGCTAATCCCAAGAACCCTACGAAGGTAAAAACGTAATCTTCTGGACTATGCTGACGTACAGCAGAATAAATACCTATTGGGATGGCAATCCCCCAAGCAAAAACTGCAGTGGTTGTCGCCAAAATTATAGTCATCAACAATCTTTCACTGACAACCTCGGTTACGGGTAGCCCAAACTCTAGCGACATCCCTAGGTCACCTTGCAGCATATGCCACATCCACTTGCCGTAGCGATATACCGAGGGCTTATCAAGACCATAGTGTTGCCGCATCCCAGCTTCTATCATATCGGCTAATGCGCCACCAGCCATATTCCCCAATAATTCTTCTACATATAAATCAACAAAATCTCCTGGGGGCAACTCAATAATGACCCAGCTGATCATTGATAACACCCAAAGAGTTAAAAGTCCGAATAAAAATCTTTTAAGCAAATATTGGCCCAAAGCTTAACCTCAATAACGTTTTTAGGGAATTTTAAAAAATTCACACAACAAATAACTGGAAATCAGTATAACATACCAACATTAAAACAACTTTATTATATATCTACTTTATTTATCTCAAAATCCTTATCCTAGGATCTAAAAGACCGAGCAATACATCTGATATAAAAGTTCCTATAACGGTCATCGCACCAAGGACAAGTACTATAGATGCTGATATAAATAAATCTTCAGTCAGTAATGCCCTTAACAATAAAGGACCTTCAGTTGGAAGATTGAGTACAACAGAAACGATAATACTTCCTGATATCAAAAATGGGAGTAAATAACCTAATGTACTTACCAAAGGATTCATAGCTAGACGAACTGGGTATTTGAGAATCAAACGCCATTCAGGAAGACCTTTGGCTCTAGCTGTTATGACGTAGGGTTTCTGCAATTCGTCAAGAAGATTAGCTCTCATAACCCTGATCAGAGCAGCTGTCCCTGCAGTACCAACAACAAAGGCAGCTATCCACAAATGTGACAATAAGTCTAGAATTCTAGCCAGACTCCAAGGAGCATTTAAATATTCAGATGAGAACAAACCACCAACACTAGCATCAAAATAAGCAAATGAAATCCAAAGCAACCAAAGTGCTAATAAGAAATCTGGCACTGCTAAACCTAAAAACCCTATAAAAGTAAATACATAATCTTCTGGACTGTGTTGCCGTACGGCAGAATATATCCCTATCGGAACAGCAAGTCCCCATGCAAACAATGCAGTAGTAAGTGCCAGTATAACTGTCAAAAGTAGCCTTTCACCAATTACTTTAGTGACTGGCTGTCCAAATTCAAGAGACATTCCAAGGTCGCCTTGCAGCATCCTCCACATCCACTTGCCGTATCTAACATGCGAAGGTGAATCCAAACCATATTGCTGTCTTAGTCCTTCTTCAATCACGTCGACTAAAAATCCACCACCTTCACCAATGTTTCCTCCTATCAATTCTTCAACGTACATATCTACAAAATCACCAGGAGGAAGTTCAATGATTACCCATGAAATTGCTGTTAAAACCAAAAGGGTTAATATACCTAAAAAGAATCGCTGTGCTATATAACTTAACATTGGATTTCCCACAGGTTAAGTTCTTGTAACACGCACACCATCAACAAATCCTATTAAATATTATTAAAGCCACAGGAAATTCAGTAATTATTCTGAAGCGCCACCTGATCCATATGGGTCAGCAGCATCCCTCAACCCATCACCCATGAAGTTGAATGCCAACACCACGACGGTTACAGGGAATGCAGGAATCATCAACCAAGGATAAACAGCCACAGATTGAACGTTTTGAGCTGCCTGCAATAGAACTCCATAACTAATAGCTGGAGCACGCAGACCTAATCCCAAGAAACTCAACGCTGTTTCACTGATAATCATGAATGGTATCGCAAGTGATGCAGCAGCTATTATATGACTTAAGAATGCAGGAACCATATGTCTGAATATAATACGGACGTCATTTGCTCCTGTTAACTTAGCAGCCATTACAAATTCTTCTTCACGTAGAGCAAGGAATCTTCCTCTTACTACACGACCAAGTTCTGTCCATGCAAGCAGAGAAATAATAATAGTTATAGCGAAATAAATACGGAATACATCCCAGTCTCTCGGTACCGCAGCAGCTAATGCTATCCACAACGGTATAGTTGGTATTGATCTGGTAATTTCAATAATACGTTGGATAATTGTATCTACCCATCCACCATAGAATCCAGAAAGTCCTCCCATAGTTATGCCAAGTATCATGCTTATAAATACCCCAACCAACCCGATGGATAGAGATATCCTAGTACCTTCCAAAATACGGGACCACATATCACGCCCCAATTTATCAGACCCTAATAAATAAGGGAAAGGCCTTTCATCAACAACGGAATCAGCTTCCGTTAATTCCCCAGCTATGCCCATAAATCTTATATCAGTTTTAAATATGCCAATAAATTTATATTCTCTTTGTCTAACAAAAAATGATATCGGATGCCTGACTTCTTCATTAACAAAATGTTCCATTTTCAAAGTTTCAGGATTTCTTTTACTATCAACTCCATATACATAAGGTCCGAATCCATCTTCATGGAACCAATGAAGTTTCTGGGGTTTCATATATGCAAATCTGTAGTCTGAGAAATTGGCATCTCCATGAGACAAAAACCCACAAAGAGCACCAATAAGGTAGAAACCTAATAAAACAACGCCAGATATCATTGCAAGTTTGTGACTTCTGAACCTCCACCACATCAGTTGCCATTGGGAAGCTATGAAAACTTCCTGTTCGTCGTCTCTCACACCACCTCCTACACTACCTGCTCTACCTACACCGCTATCATATTCTTCTACTACCATAATTATCTCTCACAATTTTATTAATGTATTATTCTTATTCTCGGATCTAGTAATCCAAGCAAAATATCCGATATAAAAGTTCCTATTACAGTCATCGCTCCAAGTACAAGCACTATACTTGCTGATATAAACAAATCCTCAGCTAAAAGTGCTCTAAGCAAGAGCGGTCCTTCTGTAGGCAAATTTAACACAACTGAAACGATAATACTACCCGAAATCAAAAAGGGAAGTAAGTATCCTAAAGTGCTTACTAAAGGATTAAGTGCTAACCGTACAGGGTATTTCATAATAACACGCCATTCTGGAAGTCCTTTAGCTCTAGCTGTTACTACATAAGGTTTCTGTAGCTCGTCAAGAAGATTAGCTCGCATAACACGTATTAGAGCTGCTGTTCCAGCCGTACCCACAACCAATGCAGCAATCCACAAGTGAGCTATTAAATCAACAATTCTACCCCAAGTCCAAGGAGCATTTAGATATTCAGGTGAAAATAAACCACCTACACTCTGGTCAAAATAAGCAAATGAAATCCATAATAACCACAAAGCTAATAGAAAATCAG
>CAYPYC010000046.1:1514-7652 GCA_964414905.1 uncultured Dehalococcoidia bacterium | reverse complement strand
GTAAACATCAATTCTTCATTATTTGTACTAACGTTATCACTAGCCATTATTTTTCTGACTTGATTGCACGTAACACTGCAGATGGATTCATGGGAACCGAAAGTAACCTAATATTTAAAGCATTATTTATTGCATTAGCGATAGCCGCTAAAGGTGGAACTATATTTGCCTCTCCAACTCCTCTGACGCCGAATGGATGAGCTGGATTAAAAACCTCCAAAATTACCGGGTCAATATATGGCATATCCAGAATAGTTGACATTCTATAATCTAAGAACCCGTTATTTAGCATATAGCCCTTTTCATCCATATAATATTCTTCATTTAATGCCCATCCAATACCCTGGACAGTCCCTCCTTGTATTTGGCCTTCAACAGTATCTGGATTGACTGCTGTACCTACATCTTGAAAAGCAGTACATTTAACGATGTCGATTTTACCTGTTTCCGTGTCTATTTGAACGTCCATGATATTTGCTGCATAAGACGCTCCTGATCCAGCAGGATTTGTATTGGCTCTTCCTACGATTGGACCTCCAGTCTCAGATAGTAAACGTGCGATTTCTTTAAATCCTAGCTTCAACTCGTCATCATGTTTATGTTTTACAGTGTTTTCTACATATTCAACATCTGACTCAGGAACATCCCAAATTTTGGAAGCTCTCTGAATAATCTGATTTTTTACATCATTAGCAGCTAAGTATGCGGCTATACCAGTTTTAAAAGCTACGCCACTACCGCCAGAATTTGACGTAAATCCAACCGTGTCAGTATCACCTACCTGCGGTATCACATCTGAAATTTCAAGACCAAGTACCTCTGCAAATTGTTGAGCCACTCCAGTTCTACTACCACCAATATCTACAGAACCTTCAATAAGACTTACCGTTCCATCTGATAACACGTTTGCAACAACACAAGATTCACCAGAATTATTTCGGCAAAATCCCATCGCTATTCCACGACCACTGACCTTACCCTTTGAATGGGCAATTGGTTCTACATAGTGGGGGTGATTTTTCACAGCTTCCATTACTTCTTGAGCACCAATTTTCAAATTCATTATGCCATCTGCTCTTCTGGTATTTTCTGTTGCTACATTTTTCAACCTAAATTCCATAGGATCCAAATTAAGTTTACAAGCTATTTCATCAATTATCGTTTCTACACCAAAGCAAACAATAGGAGCACCTGGTGCACGATAAGCAGCGGTTTTCGGTTTATTTACAACTACATCCAATCCTTCAATTTCAACATTTTGGATATTATATGAAGAAAAAACTGCGGCTGAAGCACCTGGTAAAGGTGCTCCTGAATAAGCACCTGCTTCCAATGCGTAAAAAGCTTTAGCTGCTAATATCCGTCCTTCATTACTAGCTCCAATTTTAATCTTCAAATAACTACCAGATGTTGGCCCAGTAGCTTCGAAAACCTCACTTCGAGTCATTGTCATTTTGACTGGGCGACCCGATTTTTTTGAAAGAACCGCAGCTACTGGCTCTAGATATATTGGATTTTTGCCACCAAATCCTCCTCCAATTTCCATAGGTACAACTTTAACTTCAGAATTAGATATACCCAATAACCTAGCTACATTATTTGCTACCGTAAAATGTCCTTGGGTACTTGTCCAAATAGTCAACCTATTATCTGGAGACCACCAAGCAGTGGATGTTTGTGGTTCTATGTAGCCTTGATGTACAGACTTAGTTCTAAATTCTCTTTCTACAATACAGTCAGATAATTGAAATCCTTTTTCCAGATCACCCATTATATTATGCTGAACTTCGGCTAAATTGTTACTATAATCTTTATCAATTTGCTTCCAGTGATCATGTAAAACCGGAGAGTCAAGTTTTAGGGAACTCTCAACATCCATAACTTCTTTCAAGCATGTATATTTAACTTCGATTAATTCAAGTAACTCTTCTGCTAAATGGGGGTTGGATGCGGCAATCGCTGCAATCGGATGACCTTTATATAAAACTTTATCTGTAGCTAATATGTTATGACTTTCAGTCTTTCTTAATACAACTTGCTGTGAAGTAGGTGGATCTATTTCTAGATCCTTACATGTCGCTACGGCTTGGACATCAGGATGTGCTAACGCCTTACTAATATCAATAGATTCTATTATGGCATGGGAATGAGGACTTCTCAGTACTTTCCCGTGAATAATCCCGGGAAGAGTAATATCAGCTCCATAAAAAGCTTTGCCTGTTGTTTTATCAGAACCATCATGCTTTATAGGACTAGACCCTACTACTCTATAATTTTTCTTATCGGAATCTTTAATGGTCATTTTTATATCCTATTCAAAATTTATAAATATATCAAAACCCATTTTACAAAACTGTGAGAAAATTATAACCGTTGAAACAATCAGTATCTAAAACATTCCTTTCATTAACAATGTTTGATACAATCATAAAAAATCATGGACTCATTCATTATAAATAACTGTTCTTGTTGCAACTACATCCAAAATATTAGTGAGGTAGTAAGTATCTGATTGCCCTAGATTGAAATAATACTAAATAACTTGAATTTTAAGACCTCACAAAATAGCGAGGTCTTTTTTTTTGCTCGTGAAAACCACAATACGTTAAGGAGTATAGAAATCTCACCATGGATACAATCAATAATCTGTTTAGTTTTCCAAACCCAGTAAACGAATTCTCAGCAAGATTTGTTGCTGGAATGGTTGCGATTTTGACTATTGCAACTATTTTAACTGAAAATCAATTCGTCGCAGGATTCTTATTGTACGGATTTCTCGCACGAGTCGCGACCGGTCCAACTTTGAGTCCCATCGGCCTACTTGCAACTAGGGTAATTGTACCTGCATTAGGCAATCCTACTAAATTAGTAGCAGGCCCTCCAAAGCGTTTTGCTCAAACAGTTGGATTGGCTTTTTCTGCTACAGCTTTCGTTATGCTTATGCTTGATTTTATTTTGGTATTTCAAATCACATTGGCAATCCTAGTAGTATTTGCTCTATTAGAATCTGTAGCAGGTTTCTGCGCAGGTTGTTTCGTATTCAGTTACTTGATGAAATGGAAAATAATACCTCAATCAGTATGCGAAAGTTGTGTTGTAGGTGGAAATGGACAAAACTAAGACAGTTGTTTTAGTACTACATCAGCAAAGTTATCCAATACATCATGCAATGCAGTAAGTTCTATTTTGGGGAAATAGAATAGAACGTGAGTAACACCCAATCGCTCTAATTCCAAAATGTTTTCTGTTATCTGACTCGAATTATCTCTCAGCATATCAATATTGTACTCAGACAAATTTGCCCAACCTGGTTGAAAAACAACATCGAATTCATTTATGTTCTTATTTCTTAAATCCAATTCCTTTTTCAAATGACCTAACGATAAGTTTAATTGTTCATTTGTTTTTAATGGGAAAGTTGGATTCTGAGAAAGAGGAAACCATCCATTGCCAATTCTAGCAGCACGCTTTATTGCAGCTTCACTTTCTCCTCCTATCCAAATGGGAGGATGAGGATCTTGTATAGGTTTTGGGGCAAACAATATATTTTGGAATTCTATATATTTACCTTTGTATGTAGGGTCTGATTGAGTCCATAATTCTATCATTGATTCAATATATTCATTTGTAACAATTCCTCTTGAATGAAAGTCATGTGCACCTAGCACTTCGAATTCTTCTTTCAACCAACCTACTCCACAACCAACAGTAATTCTACCTGAAGACAAAACATCTATGGTGGATATCATTTTTGCAGCATACATGGGGTTCCTGTAAGGCACGACCATCACTGATGGTACAAGTCGTATTTTTTCAGTAACAGCCGAAAGAAAACTTAACAAAGTAAGTGGATCATAACAGAATCCATCTCCAGGATTGAAAGTTCCATCTACAGCATATGGCATTTTTGAATCGACGTATTTGGGAATTATTATATGATCACTAACAGTTAGAAAATCAAACCCCAAAACATCCGATTTAGATGCAATTAAGGATATATTTTTCCTTTCGGTTAAAAATCCGCTATGAGGCATAGATATACCAATTTTCATATTTCCTCCAATGCGAATATAAGCGTTTAGTGGACCAAATCAGACCAGTTTGATTTTGACATTTTTTTATATTTAATTTCACCCATATTTGATAGTTGTTTTAATAATGAGTCCAACTGACTTGATTCGTAGGACCCCACAAGCCACTGCTCAATTCCTCCTTTTTGAATTTCAAAACCAAGAGGATAACACCTATTTTTGCGTACTACCTCCGAACAATAACCTGTGACTGGTACCGCAGATGCTAGTAGTCGTACTATGGTTTTACCAGTTGTCTTTTCAATTATTGATATTTCAGCTATTTGGTCATGTTCTTTCAGAAATTGTATTGAATCTAATATTTCGGTTTCATTTGATGATTCGATCGATAATATTTCCTCTGCAGTATGACCACCAGATAAATTAGGATCTAAAACAATTCCACCTAAACAAACTATTTTTACGCTAGGATATTTTCGAGAAAGTTCATTCACAACGCAATCTTGATGAACAATACCAAATTCAAGTGTATACATTGACATACATATTCTCCCTGTCTTTTAATCGATTTGAGGTTATTAAAGGTTCGTTAGCTTATTTTAGCGTATTATTCAAAATTATTATTAGTTAATATTCAAAACAAGAATTAGATAAATATAAGGTTAAAATATTTGGAGGATATTTGATGAATGAAAAAGAATTAGCTTTAACACCAGCAATTAAACTACGAGACCTCATACAATCAAAAGAAATTTCTCCAGTTGAAATCACCAAAATTTATCTGGACAGAATAAACAAATTTGACGGACGACTTAACTCATATCTAACGGTTACTGCTGATTCAGCTTTAGAATCAGCAAAACTCGCAGAAGATCAATTGATGAAAGGCAATGATTTAGGTTTACTACACGGGATCCCAATATCAATAAAAGACACTCAAATGACCAAAGGGGTTAAGACTACTTCAGGAACTTTAATTTATAAGGACAGGATAGCTGAAACAGATGCAACAATCGTTGATAAAATTAAGAGGGCTGGAGCGATAATACTCGGAAAGACTAATACCCCGGAATTGGGGCTAGTAGGTACTTGTATCAATAAATTAGGTGACCCCGGTAGAAATCCATGGGATATAACACGTACACCAGGTGGATCAAGTGGAGGTGCTGCTGCTGCAGTAGCAGCTGGTCTATGCTCTATGGCAACCGGATCCGATGGAGGAGGTTCGATAAGAATACCCTCAAATTTCTGTGGGATATTTGGTATAAAACCTACTCAAGGAAGAGTTTCAGGATATAACGGTTCCATGTCTAAAAGCCACAATATGTTTTCACAAAACGGACCGTTAACTAGGAATGTTGAAGATTCGGCTTTACTGCTTGAAGTCATGTCTGGGTTTGATGAAAAAGACCCAATTACCTACATGGTACCTCCCATTGATTTCAAAAGTATTCTTACTAAAGATATCCAAGGACTAAAAATAGCGTGGAGTCCAGATTACGGATTTGCTTCAGTTGACCCAGAGGTTATAGATGTAAATTACAAAGCTTCATTACATCTCGAAAAATTGGGATGCACAGTCGAACAACCGAAACTTAAACTTTATCCACCATATGATAAATATGGTGCGATTATTACATCGGACTTTTACAATTCCTATAGTCAATATTTGCAAAGTCACGGTGCTGACATGACCGATTTCTGCAGATTTTTTATCGAACGTGGTTCAAGAGTGACAACTAAAGAGTACGCTGAAACTCTCGGATATATTGATGATTTAAAAGGCAAAATGGCACAGTTTTTTCAAACATATGACCTACTCGTTTCACCTACTGCATGTTTCCCGGCATTTACTGATATCAATCTTGAAGATAACTTTACTGAAGGCAGCGATTTCCCACTACATTATTTTAACGGCGCTTTTACGATGCAGGCTAATTTAATTGGATATCCAGCTGCTAGTATACCTGTAGGATTTTCTTCAGATGGACTACCGATAGGATTACACGTTATAGCCCCAAAGGGACAAGAAGGAAGGATATTGTCATTGGCCTTAAAATATCAAGAAAATAATCCGTGGATCCAAAGTTACTTTTCAATATAAACT
>CAYPYC010000046.1:0-1504 GCA_964414905.1 uncultured Dehalococcoidia bacterium | reverse complement strand
ATCTATAGACAGGTTACCACCACTGGCTATCAACGCAATTTTCTTACCTTTAATCTGATCTTTTATTTTAAGAGCAGCCCCAAGCGAAGAAGCTCCTGCGTGTTCAATTAAGTTATGTGTTTTTTCCAGATAAAGTACAATTGACTCAAGTATTTCTTTTTCGGAAACCAATACAAAGTCATCTAGTAACTCTCTCAATATTTTTTGGGTATATTCATATCCCATGGCTGTAGCAAGTCCTTCAGCAATCGTCTCCATAGGAGCAGTGACCATTTCCCCTTTTTTCCATGATAAATATGCTCCTTGGGCTTTCTCTGCCTGTACAGCTATAACTTTAATGTCTGGATTAACCCCTTTAGCAACAACGCAAGTACCACATGCTCCACTTCCACCACCAAGCGGTACTATTATCAGGTCTATATCCGGTTGATCTTCCAAAATTTCCAACGTGTATGTACCTGTCCCAGCTGTTAATCTCGGCTCGTTAGCAGAATGCACGTAAAAATAGCCTTTTTCTTTAGAAAGTTCTTCAGCGTGTCCTCTTGCTTCGTCAAATTCATTACCATACAAAATCAGTTCTGCACCCAGTCTCTTCATTGCGGCAATTTTATCTGGGTTGGTTATTTTAGGCACAACAACGACAACTTTTATACCAAAAATACCTCCTGCGTATGCTACTCCCTGACCAAAATTACCTGTAGAAGAAGATATAATTCCTTTTGATTTTTCATCTTCAGTCAATTGAATTATCGTATTCAAAGCCCCCCTTAGCTTAAAAGCACCTAAAGATTGATGATTTTCATGCTTTACATAAACTTCAGCTCCTAACAATTCATCCAAAGAGGGATAATGATGCAATGGAGTACGGGTTATATAGGGTGCTATTCTTTTTTGGGCCCGCAATACTTCATCTAAACCTGGTATTTGGTACAATATTAACTCCTTGCTATATCATGAAACAAAACCAAAAGTAATGTTCTAATTATAATCTTATCAAACTTATTTCAAATTACCTACCTGACTTAACCAATAAATATCGGAGGACATAAAATGCCCCTATCGTTCGACATGCCCTTAGAAAAACTCCAAACATATACAGGTTCAAACCCCAAACCTACTGATTTTGATTCATTTTGGGACAATAAACTAAATGATCTTGATAATATAAATCCCCAGATAGAAATCATTCCATCAAAATTTCAATCTTCGTTTGCAGAATGTTTTGATTTATATTTCACTGGTACTAAAAACGCTAGAATTCACGCCAAATTACTTCATCCAAAAAAAAGTATAACACCCACTCCAGCAGTAATCATGTTTCATGGATATGCTGGTGACTCTGGTGATTGGTCTGACAAGTTAGCTTTTGCAGCAGAGGGATTCACAGTAGCAGCATTAGATTGTAGAGGTCAAGGTGGAATTTCAGAAGATGTAGGAGGTACTTCAGGCGGCACTATGAGGGGACACATAATTAGAGGACTTGAAGGGCCTGCTGATGACATGC
>CAYPYC010000045.1:0-7714 GCA_964414905.1 uncultured Dehalococcoidia bacterium | reverse complement strand
GGTAATACTGTTCAAACCGAAAAAATACCTGCTATAAAAAACGATCATCAATTGGTTACGTATTTGTTGCAGAATGCACCAATCGAATTGAACAAGTTAGTGAAACAATTTGGTTTTGGAACTGAAAAGAAAATAAATCGATTCGTGAGCCACGGGTTATTAGATTTAAAGTATCGTAACCAAATAGCTAAGCATAAATATATAGATTATGTACACATGCCATTGGAAAATATCGAGCTGGCACGTGTTCAAATTAAGAAATTAAATGAACGTGGACATAAGCAGATTTTGGCATTGAAGTCGTTTGCTAAGGTTTCGATTCCATTGCAGGAAGCATGCCAAGAATTTGGTAGATATGCCATTAATGAACTTCTTAAAAAGGGGTTTTTACAAAAACAAAAAGTAAGAATAGAGCGTAATCCTTTATCCCAAATTAATATAAAACCCATTGATAAGTTATTAGTGAACAATTGGAATTTAACCGAGTACCAAAAATTAGCTATTAGCGAAATTGATAAATCATTGAAAAAATATAAATTTGAAGATTCCTTGTTTTTAATCCACGGTGTAACAGGTAGTGGTAAAACAGAAGTTTATGCTCAAGCAATAAGGAAATGTTTGGATTTAGGTAAACAGGCAATACTGGTAGTGCCTGAAATATCTCTTACTCGCCAAACGATTGAATATTTAGGTTCAAGATTTCCAGGTAGACTAACGGTTTTACACAGTTATTTGACTCCGGGTCAGCGATTTGATCAATGGTGGGGCATAGCTGAAGGCAAATATTCCGTTGTAATAGGGTCTAGAAGTGCAATATTCGCTCCAGTTAAAAACTTGGGCTTGATAGTTGTTGACGAGGAACATGAATGGACTTATAAACAGATAGATTCTAACCCCAGATATAATACTAAGGATGTAGCTGTCAAACTTGCTGAACTGTCTAAAAGCGTAATGGTTTTAGGGAGTGCTACTCCAGAATGTACTACTTATCAGAGGGCTTTAACTAAAAAAATAAAATTATTAAAGTTGCCTTTTCGAGTTAGTAATGTTGAAGATGATTCGGTTACTATGAATTACAAAAATTCTTCTGATGCGAATATGCCTGATATCGAAATAATAGATATGAAAAACGAACTTGTATCGGGCAATAGAGATATTTTTAGCAACAAATTATTGCAATATTTGACTGAATCATTAGAACAAGGTTCTCAAGCTATTCCTTTTCTAAACCGTAGGGGTGCATTTTCATCAATGCAATGTAGAAAATGTGGCAGCGTAGCTAACTGCACGAGATGCAGCTTGCCATATACATATCATTCTCAATTAAACATGTTGATTTGCCATAGGTGTTCACGTAGACGAAGGTTTTATGACAAATGCCTAAAATGTGGCGCTGGTGAAGTCTACTATGGAGGGATTGGAACGCAGCAAGTAGTTGCAAATTTAAATAGACATTTTCCAAATGTATCTACAATCCGTTGGGATAGTGATAGTGCAAAGAACATAAAGGAACATGAGCGTATACTTGAGGAATTTAGGTCTAACTCAGCTCAAATCTTAGTCGGGACTCAAATGATAGCTAAAGGATTACATTTCCCAAATGTAACATTAGTAGGGGTGGTTTTGGCTGATTTAGGTCTTTATGCTCCAGATTTTCGGGCTGGAGAAAGAACCTTTCAAATTTTATCCCAGGTTGCTGGTAGGTCTGGTAGAGGAAGTGATAAAGGCAAGGTATTGATACAAACCTATAGCCCTTCAAATTATGCTATACGATATGCTGCTAACCAAAATTACGAGTTGTTTTATCAAAGAGAAATCATGTATAGAAAGCAGCAATTTTCTCCGCCCTATTCTAAGCTGATAAAGTTGTTATATTCTCATCACGATATGCAAAAATGTGTCGATGCTGGTGAAAGATTGGTAGAATCATTAAAGTTTGAACGAGATGGGGTTGGGGACGTTACCAATGATATTTTTGGCCCAACTCCAGCTTACCCTCCTAAGCTAAGAGGTAAATATAGATGGCAAGTCATTTTGAGAGGAAATCAACCCAAACGTCTAATAAATAATTTGCGGATTCCAAAAGGTTGGGTTATTGATGTTGATCCTGTCAATTAGAAACAGCAATCGAAAACATTATCAATAGATAAACATAGATTTATGGTATAAATTTTAAAATAGTAATTAGGATTAAAATTTGTTTGCTAGAATGTATTGGACCATAAAACAATTAGTGGATTAGTTACAAGTACTTGTGGGAATACATAAATGCCTTGTAACAATAATATAGTTCTCCGATGATTTTAAAAATAGAAGGTTTCTAAAGTATAAATAAGGATATTAAGGAGTATTAATCAAGCCATGGGTAATTATAAATATAAAATAACGCATGTTGGAATACATACTGTTGAGGCCCTTGAACCAGAGAAAAAAGAATTGCAAAAAATAGGGGCTGAGCAAGTAGTATTCCCAACTTTAATAACTGAAGAAGATATGATTAAAAGTACCCGTGGATCAGACGGTATGATAATAATGGAATCTGATGTTAGCCGTGCAGTTATGGAAGCATCTCCAAATTGTAAAGTAATTTTGAGGACAGGTGTAGGCGTAGATACGATAGACATAGAGGCAGCTACAGATTTAGGTATAGCCGTGGTGAACGTTCCAGATGTGTGGATTCGTGAAGTTGCTAATCATGCATTGGCATTAATATTAGCCTGTAATAGAAGATTATTTTTGCTTGATAGTAAGATACGTTCGGGTGGGTGGCCAAGAACAATACCTTCCCCAGTGGGGTCACTTCATGGAGAGACTATAGGAATCATAGGATTTGGTCAAATAGGACGTGAATTAGCTATAAGAGTGAAACCCCTAGGACTGAAAGTACTGGTATCAGATCCCTATGTGGAAGATAATATTTTAGATGATTTTGGAGTAGAAAGAGTTCCTTTAAACAAATTACTTGAGATTTCAGATTATGTTTCTTTACATACTCCTTTAACAGATGAAACCCGTCATATCATAGATGAAAATGCATTGAAAAAGATGAAGTCAAACTCTTATGTTATAAATACTGCAAGGGGTCCTGTTGTAGATAATGAAGCATTGGCAAAAGCATTGTCAGAGAATTGGATTGCGGGTGCTGGTATCGATGTTTTTGAACAAGAACCACCAAAAGATAATCCCCTTATAAAATTAGACAATGTGATTTTGACATCTCATGCTGCATATTATTCTGACCCAGCTTTAGAGGCATTAGCAATCAGATGTGGACAGGAAGTTGCTAGAGTTTTGACTGGTCATGTTCCCATGCATTTAGTGAACAAGGATGTACTTAGCAAATTAAAACTCAAATAGATTGATTTTTACTGTTATTTTCCAAAATGTTATTTAACGTTGTTGAAAAGATTGGTTATAAAAGTTGCATGAATTGCAAGTAGGTCATTTGTTTGCAAATTAGTTTTGTTTAGTATTAAATAAATTAATCATTTAGAGTAATTTATGTACCTTACTTTTTAGGATACTGGAGGATACAGTGCGTACCCTATCGAGGCTTTTACTATATGGACTCAGACATCGGGTCTATTTGATTGGTGCATTTTTGACAATGATAGCCACAACTGTTTCTTCTATGGCAGTGCCTTATATGTTAGGAACAGCGATAGATGAAGCTATTGGCAATGGAACTCGTTCAACTGTGATTTTTATTGCAGTAGGCGTGATTTTGATAAGCATATTAAGAGGAATATTGTCATTCGGTCAAAGTTATCTGGCAGAGGCGCTTTCTCAAAAAGCTACTTTTGATATTAGAGAAGATTTTTTCAAAAAACTACAAAGTCTTAGCTTTGGATTCTATGACCAACAACAAACGGGTAATCTTATGTCTAGGGCAACAGCTGATATAGAAGCTGTCAGAATGTTTATAAGCATGGGATTAGTTAGAGGTATTTCAATAATTGTTATGCTCGTAGCTGTTGTGGGTATTATGAGTTATGAAAATTGGAGATTGGCGTTGGTATGTTTCATTTTTATGCCTCCTATTATTTGGCGTGCAGTTTTGATGTCTAGGAAATTAAGGACTACTTGGATGGAGGTTCAATCTGAAACTGGGAAATTAACATCTGTTCTGCAGGAAAATGTTACTGGCATCAAAATTGTAAAGATATTTGGTGCGGCTGAATATGAACAAACCAAATTTGCAGAAAAAGCTAGGAAATTAGCTGATCTTACCTATAGAGCTGCCAAATTATTTGCTGTACAGGGTCCACTTATGACTTTCATATTTACACTCGCTACTGCTGCTATCTTGTTTGTAGGTGGACATGAATTGAATGCGGAACGAATTACTGCAGGGGGATTAGCTTCGTTTATATTTTATATGGCAATGTTGGCTATGCCAATAAGGATGATGGGCTGGTTGATTAACACTTTAAGTAGGGCACAGTCTGCTGGAGAAAGAATCTATGATGTGTTGGATGCCGAATCTGGAATCAAAGATAAAATAAATGCTATCGAAATTAAACGGGTTAAGGGAAGAGTTGGCTTCCATTCGGTTTCTGCAGGTTATACTACTACAACTGATTCTGTTATAGATGGGGTTGAACTCTTTGCCAATCCAGGTCAAATTGTAGCTATAATGGGTGCTCCTGGCTCCGGTAAAAGCACACTGGTACACCTTATAGCGAGATTTTACGATGTGACCAAGGGAAAGATTACTATAGATGATATAGATATTAGAGATATAAAAGTGGAATCTGTAAGAAAGAATGTAGGAGTTGTTTTTCAAGATGTGTTTTTATTTGCGGCCTCTATAAAGGAAAATATTGCGTATGGTTTGGAAGATGTCACTATTGATATGGTCATGTCTGTATCTAAAATTGCTCAGTTACATGAATTTATAGAAAGTTTGCCTCAAGGATATGATACTTTGGTAGGAGAAAGAGGTGTGACATTATCTGGAGGACAGCGTCAAAGATTGGCTATAGCTAGAACTCTGCTTTCGGACCCTCCCATTCTTATTCTAGATGATTCAACTTCAAGCGTTGATTCAAAAACTGAATCAGAAATTCAAAGAGCTTTGGAATCCGTAATGAAAAACAGGACGGTATTTGTAATAGCCCATCGGGCTACGACAATATCTCAAGCAAGCTCAATAATTGTACTTGATAAAGGCAAGATAGTTGAAAGGGGTACTCATGATGAATTACTTTGTCTGAAAGGTACCTATCATAGGATATACAATCATCAAGTAAATTTTTCTAATGGAAATTCCGCAGTTGAACAAAAGTCTGAAAAAACACAAAAAGGTGCTTTGAGATGATGTTTGGAGGAGGAGGAGGAGGAGGAGGAGGATGGAGAAGGCATGGTCGTCTTGATGAAGATGATGATATAAATGCAAACATCTATGATAAGGAAGTGGTAAAGTCGCTTCTTCAATTGTTCAGGCCCTATTGGAAATTAGGGCTTTTATCTTTAATAGCAATGTTGTTATATTCTGGCACCGTGATAGCAATACCTTGGCTAGTGGGGAAGACCATAGACAATCATGTAAGTAATCCGCAAGGTTCGAACCTTGCTAATATGGTTTTATTAATAGTTATTGTTGCAACCTTTCAATTTATTACCAACCAAATACAGATACGGCTTATGGCAAAGGTAAGTCAAAATGTTCTTTATTCCTTAAGAGTTAACTTGTTCAGCCACTTACAAAAATTGCCTATGTCGTTTTTTAATCGCAATCAGGTTGGACGTGTGATGTCAAGAATCCAGAATGATGTCCAGCAATTGCAAGAATTTTTATCGATCATGCTAATAACTTTAGGAGACCTAGTTAGTTTAATAGGAATCATGGCAGTCATGTTAGGTATGAACTGGAAGTTGGCATTGGTAACATTTTCAGTCTTGCCTACAGTTGTAATTCTTCTTGTTTTTTGGCAAAAAAAGGCTCGTGGAGCATTTAATCAAACACGTAGAACTATAGCAGGTGTAAATGCTGGATTGGAAGAGAATATTTCTGGTATGAGGGTTGTTCAAAGTTTGAATAGAGGAAATGTAAACGTTAAAAAATTCAGGCAAATCAATAGTGCGAATCTGAATGCAAATCTTAAAGCAGGTCAACTTACAAGTGCCCTATTTCCTTCAGTTGAGATGATTTCAGCTGTTAGTTTGGCCCTTGTAATATTGGTGGGTGGGTTAATAGCATTAAGTAATCCAGGTCAAATAACTGCTGGTTATTTAGTTGCATTTTCTTTATATATATACAGACTTTTTGAACCTGTCAGAAATCTAGCGATGCAGTATGGCTCATTGCAAAGAGCTATGGTTTCGGGCAGAAGAATAATGGAAATTCTTGCAGAAAAACCAGAAGTGTTGGAATCCTCCAACCCCATTGAATTGACATCTTTTAGTAAAAACATCGAGTACGAAAAGGTAGGGTTTGGTTATTTAAAAAATGAATTGGTATTAGAAGATATAGATTTAAATATTGAAAAAGGTCAGAAAGTTGCTTTTGTTGGTGAAACAGGAGCAGGTAAAACCACCCTTGTTTCGTTACTAGTAAGGCTTTATGATCCAAGTAAGGGTAAGGTTAAATTGGACGGACATGATTTACGAGAAATTTCATTTGAGAGCATATCTTCATCCATAAGTATGGTGCCACAGGAGCCATTTTTGTTTTCTGAAACAGTAAATGAAAATATACGTTATAACAGGACAGGAATAAATCAGGATAAAATTATTGAGGCGGCTAAACTCGTTGGAGCAGATGAATTCATCAAAGAATTGCCGGATGGGTATCAAACAAAAATAGCAGAAAATGGCAGGAATTTTAGTGTAGGACAAAGGCAATTGATTAGTTTTGCCAGAGCACTTGTGTCTGAGCCCAAGATTTTGATATTAGATGAAGCCACCGCTAACATAGATACCGAAAGTGAGATGCTGATACAAGATGCCATCGACAAATTGTTGGTTGATAGAACGTCATTGGTTATTGCTCATAGACTATCGACAGTACGAAACTCTGATTGGATTTATGTTATGGGTAAAGGTGGGATTATTGAACAGGGCACTCATGAAAATCTAATTGATTTGAAAGGTAAATATTCTGAAATGATTGCTTATTCAGAAAGAACCGCTACAGGCTTCATTTCCTATAAATAACTGTCAAAGAAATCATATGCTAATTAGTAATTTAGCTATTTGTTTGCCATTCAACGGAACATTAAGTATTTGTGAATTGGAAATACTTGACACCCTTGATTAGTTATGATTAAATCCACAGCACCTTAAATAGGTAAGATTACGTAATATTTTAAATATAGGGGGATAAATATGTGGTCAAATTTAACTACATTAAAGGTCTTGTTAGCATCTACTGTTGCAGCATCCTGTTTAGTTGCATTAATCGCTTGTAGTTCAAGTGAAACAGCAGCTCCAGCAGCTCCAGCAGCAGCACCAGCAACAGCACCAGCAGCAGCTCCGGCTCCTGCACCAGCAGCTGCACCACAGGCAGCACCTCAGAGAACTCCTCAGGAAAAGGCTGCTAAGCCTGTTGCGCAAGCAGCTCCTGTTACAGCATCAGTTATATCTAGTGCTGACACAGGTACCTGTTATGTTGTTGGAGACGTCTCAACAGACTGTCCACCACGAAGTCCACATAAATGGACTTCCCCTCCAGAAATTCCTGGAGAGAACTGGTGTTACTGGTGTTATGACG
>CAYPYC010000044.1:1449-7777 GCA_964414905.1 uncultured Dehalococcoidia bacterium | reverse complement strand
ATTTTGCCTACATTAACCCTTATAAATTCATCTTCACCAATAGATGAAGCTATTTTTTTAGTTGTGGTAGCTGTGATTGTTTTTTCTTGAGATTCAATTATGCCGAGCTTTTTGTTTATAATTGGTTTAACTATCAACTGGGTAGTTAAGGCGGCAGATACTGGATAACCCGGAATACCAATAACAGGGATTTCTCCTACTATTCCTAGAACTACTGGATGGCCTGGTTTGATTGCTATTCCATGAACGATTACTCTGCCAAGGTCATTTATAGCTTTAGATGTATGATCGTCTCTTCCAGCTGATGAACCTGCATTTATTAAGATAATGTCAAAATATTCAAGCGTGTTATTTATTGTTGCTTTTAATTTTTCTTTATCGTCAGGTATAGGTGGATTAAGGGTAGGACATGCCCCAAATTCAGTGAGCATTGAACCTAGCATTATTGAGTTGGTATCGATTATTTTTCCCGATTCAACTGGTTCGGTTCCTATAGGTATAATTTCATCACCGGTGGGTATGATTAGAACTTTAGGGGGAACATATACATTAATATTTATTATTCCGGCTGCTGCGCAGGCGGCTATATCTTGGGGTCTGATTTTATGATTTTGCGGTAACACTAGTTCAGTAGCAACTATATCTTCACCTATTTTTCTGATGTGGCTATATGGTGGTACCGGTTGTCTTATTTCGATTTTGCTATCGTTTACTTTGTTAGTATGTTCGATCATAATCACAGCATCGAGTCCAATCGGCATAGGGTCTCCAGTGTCCACTTGGATAGCTTGCTTTCCTAGCTTTAAATATACTGGATTTGTCTCAGTGGCTGAAATGGTGTCGATGGCTTTTACTGCGAATCCGTCCATAGCAGAGGAGTCGTAACTAGGTGAAGAGTTAAGTGCCCAAATCGCTTCAGCCGTAATCTTTGCTAAAGATTTATTTATTTTAATAGTTTGTTTTTTTCTAGAAAATGAATTTTGTTTATACAAAGAATCAAAATAAGATTCAACCGCTTGTTCTAAGGGAATATCGTTAAGGTAATATTCTTGATTTCTTTCTGTAGGATTCATTAATTATTAGTTGATAAATACATCAACTAAATCTCCTGAGTAAATCCCGGATTTGTTGATTGGGACTATGACTATACCGTCTGATTTTATTAGAGTATAAATTAAGTTTGATTTGCCAAATACTGGTTCTGCCATTAATTTACCAGATTGCGAATTATATAACTTTACAGGTACGTGTTCTTCTCTCCCATTGATTGATGGGATATCCGTAGTAAGGATTGCTTGAGTTGGGGTTATTAATTTTTTAGTGGAACGCAAGATATTATTTATTGCTCTTTTAACCAATAATTCGAAAATTATCATTGCAGAAACCGGGTTGCCTGGCAGACCAAATATCAGTTTATCTTCTACAGAGCCAATAATTGATGGTTTGCCTGGCTTGTGTGCAAGTCCGTGCATTAATATTCCTGGTTCACCAAGACTTGATATGACTTGAGATGTTAAATCCCTACTGCTGGTTGAACTGCCAGCCGATATGACTAGAAGAGAACATTCTGTCAAAGCTTTTTGAGCAGAATTAAACTGAACTTCGAATTCATCTTTGTTTATTCCAAAGATAATTGGTTCACCACCATGTTTTTGAATTAAGGATGAAACTGTATAAGAATTAATGTCTCTTACTTGTCCTTTTGTTGGTTCTATTTCTGGATTTATTAGCTCGTCTCCTGTAGAAATAACTCCGATTTTCGGACGTTCAAATACTGGTGTTTGGGTTATGCCAAGAGCCAGTAATCCACCAATGTCTTGAGGTCTTATTATGTGGCCTACCTCAAATACTGGGTCATTTTCTTTTATGTCTTCACCTATTTTGATTATGTTTTCTCCAGGTGCAACTGGTTTGATTATTTCGATTAGAGATGAATCTATTAATTCAGTATATTCCACCATGACTACGGCGTCGGCTGATTCAGGTATCATGCCACCTGTGAAAATTTTTGCTGCTTGTCCAACTTTAATCTTAGTTTTTGGTATCGAGCCCATCGTTATTTCTGAAACCAAGTTTAAATAAGAGGGTTGGCTTTGTGATGCACCATATGTGTCAGTTGCACGTACTGCATATCCATCCATAGTAGATCTGTCAAAACTTGGTAGATCTGATGGTGAGGTTATTGGTGTTGAGACCGTTCTTGATAAAGAGTCAATGGTTTTTATATTAACCGTAGATAGTAAAGGCGTTGGGTGATTGTCTATAATTTCTAACGCTTGTTCTATTGGTTTTACTTTTAGAAAATCACTCATTATTTCCTAAATGAACATCTATTGAAATTCAAATATGATTTAAACGAACCCTTGCAAATTCCCCATAGAATCGACGTCGAGTTGCCTTGGTTCTTTTGGCAATCCCGGCATAGTCATTATACTTCCAGCAGTAGGATAAATGAAGCCTGCACCAATAGAAGCTCTAAGGTCAGATATTTGAAAAGTATAGTTTTTCGGAGCTCCTTTTCTTGTGGCCTTATCAGAAATTGACAAATGGGTTTTGGCCATACATATTGGCATTTTATCCCAACCCAATTTTGTAAATTGTTCTCTTTTACGGCTAGCAGCTCTGTTCCAGTTAACTGAAGAAGCCCCGTAAACAGTTGAAGCTATTGCAGATACTTTGTCTTCAATAGAATCTTCCAAAGAGTATATATATTCACATTTGGTGGGGACATGATTTGATGCTTCTACTACACTATTAGCAAGTTCGATTCCGCCTGACCCGCCATCTGCATACACTGAACTTTCAACCGTATCAATTACAGGTGCACCTTTAAGAATCGATTTTACTTGATTAACTTCTTTTATGGTGTCCGAAGGATGTTTGTTAATTGCTATAACCACCGGTAAATTAAATGAATTTATCATTGAGGCGAGATGGGTTACATTGGCAATACCTTTTTCTATAGCTTCATGATTTGGTATTTCTAAATCATTCAATTTAATTCCACCGTGATATTTTATTGCTCTGAGGGTTACAACAAGTACTACAGCATCTGGTATTATTCCACTTGTTCTGGTTTTAATATGCATGAATTTTTCGAAGCCTAAATCAGCTCCAAAGCCAGCTTCAGTTATAACGTAATCGGAATAACCTAAAGCTAATCTGTCAGATATTATTGAACTGCATCCATGTGCTATGTTTCCAAACGGACCGGTATGCACAAAAGATGGTTGACCTTCAAATGTTTGAACTAAATTTGGGTGAATAGCTTGTCTTAATACAGACATTAGAGGACCTGTAGCGTTAATATCGCCTGCAGTTATTGGAGTTCCACTTTGTGAGAAGCCCACAACAGTTCTAGATAATCTTAGTCTAAGATCATCTAAATCTTTGCTAAGAGCCATGATGGCCATAATTTCAGATGCTGCTATTATGTCAAACCCAGTTTCTCTTAATGGTCCATTTGTAGGAGAACCGATACCTGTTACTATATTTCTAAGCGCTCTATCCTGCATATCCGTAACTCTGCGCCAAGTTATATTATATGGTTCGAATCCTGATGAAGATTTCTGATATACGTAGTTGTCGGTAATTGCTGCAAGTAAATTATGCGCTGATGCAATTGCATGAGCATCACCAGTAAAATGTATATTTATTTCGTCTTCAGGTTTGAGTGTTGCTTTGCCTCCACCACTACCTCCCCCTTTAATTCCAAAAATCGGGCCTAATGATGGTTCCCTTAAATTTGCAATTGCATTAAATCCAATCTTTGATAATGCTTGTGTTAGTCCAATTGAAGTGGTCGTTTTACCCTCTCCTGCAGGAGTTGGCGTCATGCCGGTCACGAGTATTAGCTTGCCAGACTTTTCACCACCGCCAATGGCATCAGTATGGATTTTCGCCTTGTACTTGCCATATGGAATCACGTATTTAGGGTCTATATTTAATTCAGACGCGATTTTAGTTATTTCTTTCACTTCGGTTTTACCTTTGATGATTAATTAAGGTCATGTGTATTTAATAGATTATCAAATAAGTTTAATTAACCTAATTTATATTACGCAATCGGTTTTGGGTTACTAATATGATGAAAGCGAATGTTAACATACCTATACCCATTATGTTTGTTGTGATTTGACCACCAAAGTGGTCCATTGCTAATCCAAGAGGTATCACTGTAAAAGGGGTTATGCCTATAGTCATAGTAAATAAACTTGTTACTCTCCCATGGTAAATGGGATCGATATTGTCAACAAGCAACGCTTGATCCAAGACTCTTCTTCCGGTTTCCCCAAAACCAAGCATCAAACAAAATAGTATTCCTAATAAATAAATTGGCACATTTGATATTAATAATAATGCTATTCCACATAGGAAACACGTTGATATAAGCATTAATCCTCTTTTAACTCTTCCTAGGGCAGCAAAACTTACAGAACCAATAAGGGAACCTACTCCAATCATTCCGGACATTATTCCTAGTTCCACTGGTCCTTTTTCATACACCAAATCGATGTATGCAGGTAAGAGCATTCGGAATGGGAATGAGAATGCTACGAAAGCACCACCAATCAGTATTAACAAAAGAACCAATTTGTTTGAACATGCGTATTTGACCCCCTCGGTTAATTCCGGCCAGAATTTTTTAACAGACCTAGGTGTTTGAGTAATAACTTGATTCATATTAATCACGCGAGTACAAATAAGCGAACTTATACATAATGCTACTACTGCGCAATAAGACCCTAGAGGACCTATATACTCATATAATATTCCTCCAACGATTGGCCCAATTAAAATAGTGATGCTGAATCCCGCTCCATTTAAAGATATGGCATTACTTAAAAGTTTTTTTCCTACTAGTTCCGGTAGCATAGATTGTCGCGCTGGAACTATAAATGCCCAAGCTGCTCCCTGTATTATGGAAGCAATAAATAAGTGTTGCCATATTAGTTGGTCTGCATAGAGTAATAATGCCACGCTTGTGGGTACTGCTGTAGCGATAATTTGTCCAAAAGTCATGACTTTCTGTTTAGAAATTCTGTCTGCGAAAGTTCCTCCGATTAGACTTAGGCTAAGCATGGACAACGTACCAGCACCGCCAACCAAACCCACTTTGAAAGCTGAAGAAGTTAATTCCCATACTAGAAAACCTCTTGCAACAGTCTGTATTTGCATAGCGCTCATGATTAAAATTAAACCAATCCATAATTTAAGGAAATTTGGATTCAAAAATGATGCAAATATATCGGCAAGATTAACTTTGTGTTTATCTTTAATAGTGTATAGCCTTAATGAAAATCGACAGTGACAATGATGTTAATCTCAATGTGAGAGATTCCAGGGGTCCAGACTGTTAATTGCACTCATCTTATATAAGAAGGCATTAACAGGTGTTCAATCTGGACCCGGTATTTCAGTAAATTATCGAACATAGGGTCGATTTCAACTTTGTTTACTACATGGTAGCATATATGCCAAATGGGTAATACTTTTGGAAAAATGTTTGCGGTTACAACTTGGGGTGAATCTCATGGTGATGCAGTGGGTGTTGTTATAGACGGATGTCCTCCAAAAATACAATTAACAGAAGCAGATATACAGTCAGAACTTGATAGAAGAAGACCAGCGCAAAGTAAAATAACTACACAGAGAAAAGAAAAAGATAAAGTACAGATAATTTCTGGGTTGTTTGAAGGAAGAACCTTAGGTACTCCTATCATGATAGTTGTTTGGAACGAAGATGCAAAGTCAAAAGACTACAACCATATGAAAGATATATTTAGACCTTCGCATGCCGATTATACCTATCAAATGAAATACGGTATTAGGAATTGGAAAGGAGGAGGAAGATCCAGTGCAAGAGAGACTGTTGGAAGAGTTGCTTCCGGAGCGATTGCCAAATTAATTTTAAGGCAGCAATATGCAGTTGAAGTGACCGGATATGTTAAACAAATCTCTGATATGATCTGCGAACTAGAACCTGAAGAAGTAAACACAGCGATAATTGAGGGCAATATAGTGCGGTGTCCTGACCAAAAACTAGCTGCGAAAATGATACAAAGAATTGAAGAGGCTAGAAAGAACGGAGATTCTTTGGGTGGTGTGGTTGAGACTATTGTTAAAGGAATGCCTATCGGAATCGGAGAACCTGTTTTTGATAAGTTAGATGCTGATTTGGCTAAAGGTATTTTGTCTATTCCTGCTTGTAGAGGTTTTGAGATTGGATCTGGGTTTTCTTCGGTGACGATGACGGGTTCTTCTCATAATGATGAATTCCACATGAAAAATTCTGCAGACATGATATCAGACTGCTGGTGGGTTCATT
>CAYPYC010000044.1:0-1439 GCA_964414905.1 uncultured Dehalococcoidia bacterium | reverse complement strand
TAACGGTGAAAATATTGTTTTGCGGGCAGCCTTTAAACCTACTGGTACTATTGTGAAAGAACAGCAGACGGTAGATATATACGGTAATGAAGTGTCTTTTGGTGCAAGAGGAAGACATGATCCATGTGTATTGCCTAGGGCTGTTCCAATAGTTGAATCAATGACAGCTTTGGTTATCATCGATCATATTTTAAGACAGCGTGGCCAAGTAGGGTCAGTCATGAAAAATAAAAATTCAGACGATTGATAGATTTCTCTTAATTGATTAAAACCATTTTATCTAGATCTTAGGTTATGACGCCCTAAGTCGCTTATTGATGTGCATCCCATTAATTTCATGCCTCGTTCTATTTCTTCTAACATTAATCCCATTGCTCTTTCTACGCCTGCTTCTCCCGCCGCTGCCAGAGCATAAAGATACATTCTTCCTCCCGAGCATGCTTTAGCACCAACTGATAGAGCTTTTAACACATGGGTCCCTCTTCGAATTCCACCATCGCATATGACATCTATTTTATCTCCAACTGCATCAACTATTTCAGCCAATTGATCAAATGGAGCTCGCGATCCATCTAGTTGCCTTCCTCCATGATTAGATACCATTATTGTTGATGCCCCTACGTCTATTGCTTTCTTTGCATCTTCAACTGACATTATGCCTTTTAAACATAGATGCTTACCCCATTTTTTATTTATTTCTTCAATCGTTTTCCAGTTCATGTTTTGATCTAACATTGAGGTAAAGTAATCTCCGACAGAAACTGTTACATTAGTTCCTTCTTTTATGTGGCTTTGTAGCTGGGGCAATTGGAATTTCTCTCTGAATACATAATTTAGTCCCCAACTAGGATGTGTGGCAAAGCTGATAAGACTATTCAAAGTTAATTTAGGTGGAGAAGTAAAACCAGTGTAAAAATCTCTTTCCCTATTACCACCTACTATTGTGTCTACGGTTACGGCTATTGCATCAAAATCATTTTCTATACATTTTTCAATCATACTATTATTAAGACCTTTATCTTTATGAACATATAATTGAAACATTTTTGGAGACGAATAATTTTTAGCTATTTCTTCAATGCTGACTGTCGCCAAGGATGAGATGCCAAAAAATGTACCGAATTTTTCTGCAGCCTTACCAACTGCTCTTTCTCCTTGGTGATGGAATAATCTTTGAAGGGCGGTAGGGGAAAAGAAAAGAGGTAAGTTTATTTTCCTTCCCATTATAGAAACACTAGTGTCTATTTTTTCAACACTTCTTAGAATATTAGGAACTAGGTCGCATTTTTCAAAAGATTTGGTATTTTGAAGTAAAGTAATCTCGTCATCCGCTCCTCCATCGATGTAATGAAAAATAGGAGAAGGAAGTCTTTGTTTAGCAAGGGTTCTGAAGTCTTTTGAATTATGGCAATTCTTTAATTTTTTAAAAATATTTTACT
>CAYPYC010000043.1:0-7962 GCA_964414905.1 uncultured Dehalococcoidia bacterium | reverse complement strand
CGGTTTAATTAATACTAAACTTTTATTCAAGGAACAAGTACCTCCGTTTCAGTGTAAATTTTTATTTGCATTTGCTATTTGAGATGATCTCAAATAAATTGGCTCTAGTGTTAATGGATTATCAACCAAATTGTCGCATAATTTTTTATTGGCTAGGTTATATATAGAGATGCATTTGCGGGTTTGTCGAGTTGAAGACAAAATTTGAATTTGTTTTTCTGTCGCTATAGGGTCAGAATATATATCAAAGGCAGCTTCTCCACATATTGATGTGTTATTAGGTATTTTGTCAATTAATTCTTGATGGTTCATTACGTTCATCTCAGGTGTTTCATTAATGTTGTAATCAGATTTAGGAAATATTCCGACGTAATATTTTAGTTTACCTGCTGGTATTATTGCCCAACAATTTCCATTCTGAGATTTAAACGGTTCAAATTCTACTTGTAAGCTATTTATAGCTACTAGTGGGATGTTTAAACTTGATGACATAGCTTTAGCAACACTTACTCCTACCCGTATTGCACTAAACGAACCTGGACCATTAACAACGAAAACCGACTTTAAGTCTCCTTGTATTTCCCCTGACTCGTCGAATAGATGTTTTATGTTTGGCAAAAGTTCAACAGAATGATTTTTCTGAGAAAACCAATTCATTTCCTGTAAGACTTGACCCTTTTTGAATAATCCTACGGAAGCGTTACGAGTAGATGTGTCGATTGATAACTGCATTATTCACATTTGCCCTTGCATTCCAATTCCAAATGTTGCATAGAATTTATAACCTCGTAATACATCTCGAAATCAGTTGAGATATTCAAAATACGGCTATTATGTTTTGTAGATTTTAAATCAATTTTGATATGCGGAATATTATTTAAGTAAGCTGATTTATCTGCCCATTCGATTATGTTTACATTTTCCCCGCTTTCTAACTGTTCATCTAGCATTAAGTCATCTATTTGTCCCTGATCTGTAAGTCGATATAAGTCTATGTGGTAGATAGGGAGCCTGCATTCATATTCCGTCATTAAAACAAAGGTAGGGCTATGAACATATCCATCATAACCTAAACCTTTTAATATCCCTTGAGTTAAACAAGTTTTGCCCGACCCAAGATTTCCTGTCAAAAAATAGTTGAATCCTGATTCCGAAGAATTTCCAAGGAAACTACCTATTTCTTGAGTGTCATGAAGACAATCGCTCGTAATGTTAAATTCGTTGTTTTTCAATGATATAGTTTAATTTGTAATTGTTATAATTATTTGTGCGACTTTCTTAAATTATATAGGTTGGATTTGGAATTTTGAACATAAAAGAAAAATTAATAGGCGAATTACAAACTATTATTGTTGAATCCGAAAGCATAGCAGAGAACACTAGTGCCAATTTAATAATCATATTACATGGGTATGGAGCCAATATGAAAGATTTGGTTTCTCTTGCTGAAAATATAGGTGGTAATAAATCTATTTTTGTATTCCCAAATGCTCCATTTGAGTTTCAATTGTCGTATCAATTATATGGTTATGCGTGGATATTCCCGCCAACAATGGATCCACAGGAAATGCCGGAATCAATGATAGATTCAGCAGACAAACTAATGGTAACTATAGACATGTTAATAGAATATTACAAAATAAAATTACCGAACGTGATTTTAGGAGGATTTTCTCAAGGTGCTATGATGTCTGCATCAATTGGATTTGTCAGGCCGGATATTTTTAAAGGTGTTTTTATGTTAAGCGGAATGTTGTTAGGTGAGCCTTATTTGTCTTCTAATATTAATTCCAATAATGATCAATCAGTTTTTATTTCTCACGGCGAGTTTGATTCTTTAGTCCCTTTTAGTAATGCGAATAAGATCGTTTCGTTCTTAGGGGATTATGGTTATTCACCGGAATTTCACCAATACCCGATGGGACATGAATTATCAATGCAATCAATTCAAGATTTAGGGGAATGGATAAATAGGTTAAATGATGATCAATGAAAATAGTTCTAAATTAATCAAAATACATCACCTGTTATTTTGGGTGGTTATAGCCTGTGCAGTACTCATTTTGACTCCTTTAAGTTGTATTGGAGAGCCTGAGTATAAAAAGGAACATACGATTGGAATTGGCCTTCTTGAACAAGAATCATGGGAAGAAGCTATAATCCGCTTTGATAAATCTATAAATTTAAATAAAGAATATGCACCTGTGTATGTGGATAGAGGGTTTGCAAACTATAAGTTAAATAACATTGAACAAGCGTTTGAAGATTATTCAGAAGCAATAAAAATTGAACCAAAAAATTCCAAAGCCCTTTCCGCTCGTGCTGAAATTCAGGCATTTAAAGGTGATTTTAATGCTGCATTAACAGACTTAGATTTAGCGATTTCAGAAAAAAATGACGACCCTTCTTTTTACATCATCAAAGGAAAGGTGCTAGGATCTTTGGGGCAGACTGATAATGCTATTAAACAATTTGAATCAGCATTAGATTTGAACCCCGAATCACCAGAAGCTTATTACAACATAGGGATTACTTATTTAGCCTTGTACGAATATAGTAACGCTATTCAATATTTTGAAAAAGCAATAAAGTTTGATGAAGATAATGCGGCTGCATATGCTAATAAAGGTGTAGCTTTTGCTGCAAATGGAGACTATATAAGTGCGACATCTGAATTTAGTAATGCGATTGAGATTGACCCTAAACAAATTAATTACTATCAAAATAGGGCAAGAGCATTTGAACTCTCTGGCAAATATGATTTTGCAATAAAGGATTATGACTCTATATTGGATTTAAATTCTCAAATGCCTGATGTGTTTTTTCTTAGAGCCAACGCATATGTTGAATTAGGGCAATATGAATTGGCTGTTAATGATTACGGTAAAGCAATATCACTTGCTCCATTATTTGAAGATGCATATTTAAAAAGAGCAGAAGTTTATTTTCAAGCTCAGCAATTTGGTCTGGCTATAGCAGATTACGACAAATTAGTAGAAATTAAACCGGATTCTCCTACTGTTCATAATGGATTGGGGTTGGCCAGATATTATTCAGGAGACGTGCAACTTGCTTTGAATAGCTTTGCTAAAGCAATTGAGTTGAATCCAAATTTAGTGGACAGTTATAACAATAGGGCTGCCGTTTTTCTAAATGTCGGATTGATTGAGCAAGCTATTCTTGATTTAAATACGGCTATAAATCTAGACCCTGAATTTGGATTAGCGTTTGCTAACAGAGCTGTTGCTCATGCATTAATTGGTAATCTCGATTTGTTGGAAAAAGATTTAGATATGGCCGTAATATTAGGCGTTGATCGTGATCAATTATTGTTGCAGATTAATCAGCTTATGGATGCTAACAATCAATCTCAATAAGATATATTGATAAAAATGTTTGAAAAGATTTAATTACCCCATTATTATAGGTTCTTCAAGGTTTTCATCAGGTTTAGAGTCTTGGGCCGGCATCTGCTGTTCTGACATTGTTTTCTCTAACCATTTTTTTAATTCATCAAGTCCAGGTGGAGCTACGAAAAATATTTGTATATCCTTAGAGAATTGGATTTTATGGTCTTCTCTGACGAACAATATACCAATTTGATTTTCTTTTAGAGTGTTGTCTATTTGTTCAGATATAAATTGATATCTTGCGTCTAATGAATTTTGATACTCTTCTATTGCCCTGTTAAATACTTTTTCACTCATCAATCCTACTGTAATGCACCTTTGCCAGTCTGAATTTTCTAACACTAAATTTTTATCTTCTGTGATTTGTAGGGAAGCCGAATTTTCAATGAGTTGTCTTATCAAAAATTCACCTTTTGCATTCGTGGATTTAATTAAGTTAAATGCTTGCTCTTCTTTATCAAAAATACTTTCGTGATATATGTTATTTATTTCACCTAATTGTTTTTGTAGAGTTCCAATTTGTGCTGTTGTTTGTGACCAGTATTTTTGGATAATTTTTTCTCCCTCTGTTGAAGTATGGTAAGGCAATGGGTATAAAGGAACGAGTAAAAGTTTTCTTCCTGTTTTGAATTTATCAGCTTCTGGTTTAGGTATTTGCGATATCGTAGTCATATTTAATCCTTCGTTTTAATTAACGTTCTCTATTCTCACAGCACATACCTTATATTCAGGTATTTTAGAAGTTGGATCATATGCGGAGTTTGTCAAAAAATTTGCTGCGAATTTGTTTAGTTTTACAAATGGTATGAAAATTTCTCCAGATTTCATTTTATCTGAGAAGACTATTTTACCTTCTAACTTACCTCTTTTGGAAATAATCCTTGCAATTTCTCCATCATTAATGGAATATTTACTTCCATCATCAGGATTGATGTTGCTTTCCAACTCTGGCGATCTTTTTAATAATTCTTCTGATCTTTTTGTAATGGTACCTCCATGCCAATGGTACAAAATTCTTCCTGTGTTTAAGATTAAAGGAAATCTTTTGCTAGGCATTTCTTCTGCAGGAGGACCCTGTTTGAACCCTACAAATTTTGCTCTTTCTCCTCTTGGGAAACTATCTGCATACAAGAATCTTGTTCCAGGATGATTTGTATCTGGACAAGGCCACTGGATTCCACCTTCTTGTTTTAATCTTTGATGATTAATTCCTTTCATTATCGGAGTTAAATCAGACATTTCATCCCATATTTCAGAGGCGTTACTGTACTCGAATTGTTTTTCTAAATTCAGCCCCAATTTCTTTGATATATTTTTTGCTACCTCGCAAATTATTTCCCAATCTGGTTTTGTATTTCCAATAGGATCTATAATTTTATTTACCATTTGTACTCTTCTTTCACTATTAGTGAAAGTACCTGTTTTTTCTGCAAAAGTAGTAGCAGGCAATACTACATCAGCAACTTCCGCTGTTTCATGTAAAAATATATCTTGTACCACTAGGAACTTTAGTTTCATAAAGGCTTTACGTGCTTCAGTGAGATTAGGTTCACTTAATAGAGGGTTTTCTCCCGTTATGTACATAGCTTTTAAAGTGCCTTTATGTGCTTCTTCTATCATATCTGTAACCACAAGGCCGTTCACAATCGGCAAATTAGGTGCCTGCCAAGCATTTTTGAATTTTTCGTTGTTGGATTCGGTGAATGGTTGATAACCAGGATATGAAGTTGGAAGACATCCAGCATCTCCACACCCTTGAACGTTATTTTGACCTCTAAGTGGCGAAATACCATTTCCAGGTTTCCCTAATTGACCAGACACGAAAGCTAAATTTAATAACGAATGTGCGTTTGCGGTTCCATTAGTGTGTTGAGTGACGCCCATACCCCAAATTAAACATGATCCACTAAATGGAGGAGATGCATAATATTTTGCTGCTTGCGCTATGTCAGCCTCAGGTATCCCTGTGATTTTTGCACCTTCCGATAAAGTGTACTGGTCTATGATGTTTTTCCATTCTTCGTAACCTTCGGTTCTTTCTTTAATGAATGTTTCATTTGAAAGGTTTTCGTCTAAGATAACCTTTGCCATAGTATTCAATAGAGCTACATCAGTGCCTGGATTTGGCCTTAACCAAAGGTCAGCGAAATCACACATCTCGATCCTTCTAGGGTTAATTATTACTAATTTGGCTCCCTTTTCCACTACTGCTTTTCGCATCCTAGCAGCGGCTACAGGATGATTTGAATTTGTGTCAGATCCAACAATGACTAGACAACCAGCCTCCTCATAATCTATATAGGAATTACTTGTTGCACCACTGCCTAAAGATTCAAGCATGGCTTCAACTGAAGGGGAGTGACATAGACGAGTACAGTGGTCTATGTTATTTGTTGCCATTACTGTACGAGCAAATTTTTGTTGGATATAACCATCTTCATTTGTTGCTTTAGCTGAACAAAGTGTTGCGAATTCTGCGCCTCTATATATACTTAATTGGTCCCCAACATATTCTATCGCCTCTTCCCAAGAGGATTCAGTCAAGATTCCGTTTTTTCTGATTAAAGGTTGTTTTAGCCTATCTTTGTGATGAATATATTTGAACCCGAACCGGCCTTTTACACATAGCATCCCTTTGCTTGATTCGTTTAGAGGATTATCCAACATTGCTGTTATTTGTTGGTTAGAATCAACTTGTGCCGTTATACCACATCCGACTCCACAGTATGGACATGTTGTATCTACTTCCTTAGCGGTGGAGTTTCCTTCAGATTTTATTGATATTGCTCCGGTTGGACATACTGATAAACATTGGCCACATGTGGTACAAACCGAATCAATTAATGGTGAATCCATAAAAGTACCTATACGGCTATCCGTGCTTGTTCCCAAAAAGTCGATAGCGCCAATGAATTGGTGTCCTGTCTGGCATGCTTGAGTACATCGACCACATAGTATGCAGTCATTCATGGAAATATCGAACACAGGATTGCTCGTATCAGCAGGTTGCCTTTCTCTAGACTGGAATTGGGGGGTTTTAATTTGATGCATTTGCTTTGCTGTAGTTAATTCTCGATATGATTTGGATTTATTTTTAGGCAGCATACCTAATGTCAATTCCAGAACCCCTTTGCGCAGTTTTTTAGGACGTTCTGTGTTAGTCCATATTTTCATATTGGGTTCAGCTTTGACTGAACACGATGCTACAATCCCGTTAATTCCTTCAATTTCAACTAGGCAAGTTCGACATGCACCTATGGGTTTCATGTCGGGATCTTTACATAATTGGGGGATGTAGGTCTTTGAATCATTTATCACATCTAATACAGATTTACCTTCAGATGTTTTGACTGTTTTTCCGTTTAGTGTAAGTTCCATAGTTGTCTCCGAGGCAATACTAAAATTAATCTGGCCAAAAATGTAAGAATGATTTGATTGGAGTTCCTGCACCTTGGCCAAGCCCGCAAAGTGATGCTGAACTAACGACTTCGGCTAAATCTGATAATTCTTCTCTATATGCAGCAGTATCAGTTGATGGTTTAAGTTTTTCAAGCATATTTACTATTCTTGGGGTTCCTTCTCGGCAAGGGGTACATTTACCACATGACTCATCAGCATTGTATTTAGCTAAGTTCTTGATGAATTGTAAAACGTTGGTTTTATCTTTTAGTACTACTAAACCACCGGCTCCTAGCATAATACCCGTTTCATGAATTCTACCTGGCATTATTTTTATATGAAGTTGGTTGTGAGGAAGCACTCCACTTGATGGGCCTCCTATCGAAACCGCATTTTCTGGGTTTTTACCTATTCCACCGCCACCGAATATTTTTATTATTTCGTCTATTGATGTACCCATCTGAACTTCAAATACCCCTGGTCTATTTACATCTCCACTTAAGCTGATGATTTTTGTTCCATATGCGTTTTCACATCCGATTCGTTTAAACGATGTTGCGCCATTAGTCAAAATAAATGGAATATTGGATAAAGTTTCACAGTTATTGACAAGGGTTGGACTAGATTTGTACCCGGACTCTGTTGGGAATGGAGGTTTTATTCTAGGTTCCCTTCTATCTCCTTCCATGGTGTTCAATAACGTTGTTTCCTCTCCACATACATATCCACCAGCTCCTTGAATTATGTCAGCTTCTACTGAATATTTAGACCCCAGGATATTTTGGCCTAGTATATTTAATTTGTAGCATTGTTCAATTGCATTTTTTAATCTAGCTAGTGAAAGTTTAGCTTTAGCATTTATATAGAATATAATTTGTGGAGCATTAACTGCATAAGCTGAAATAATTGCACCCTCTATTATTCTGTGTGGAACGCCTTCTAAAAGGTGTCTGTCTTTGAATACTCCTGGTTCGCCTTCCTCCGCATTTATTACGACATATTTGGATTTTGATTCTGTTTTTCTTACAGCTTTTAATTTGAGCCCAGTCGGAAAATACGCACCACCTCTTCCTAGTAGTTTAGAGTCCTCAATTTCAGATATTACTTCACCTTGTTTTGTACCAAGAGCTTTTGCTAGCCCTATATACCCTCC
>CAYPYC010000042.1:7317-8159 GCA_964414905.1 uncultured Dehalococcoidia bacterium | reverse complement strand
CGGAATTTGCAAGCTTCAAATTTGCTGTTGGATATCCTAACGTTCTTCCTCTTTTCATTCCCTCCACAACTTTTCCGTCCAAAGAATAATTCCGTCCTAATTGTGATTTAACATGCTGAAAATTGCCGGATTTGATTTGTTTCCTTATTGATGTGCTACTTATATGAGAGTTTGATGTATCGGTGATTGATTTGATCGACTTTACTGTAAATCCCATCTCTGAGCCTAGTTCTGGTAATGTGATATTGGTTCCGCTTCTATTTCTACCCATTGCAAAGTCAGGTCCAATCACTATTTTTTTCATTTTGATTATGTCTTGTAAAAACCCTATAAACATTTTAGCTGATAAATTGGCTACATCTGTATCAAAACTAATTGGAATAACTTGTGGGATTCGCAAATTTTTTAATAATTGAATTCTTGATTCTATCGAACAAATAAATTCAGCTTTAAAATTGTTTTTTAACACAGATGCAGGATGGTTAACGAACGTTATTACTATGGGACAAGATCCGTCATTATGGGCTTCTTGTACTACTTGTGAAATCAAATTTTGGTGTCCTAAGTGAACTCCGTCAAAAACTCCAATGGTTACGGTAGAGCTTTTCAAACCTTTATATTTTTTAAGTTCATCTATTAAATTCATAATTTAGGCTATTGCGTATGTAGTTAAATCAGTTAGAAATAAATTAAATTATTGCAGTGAAATTCAGATAAAATTATATCTTATTGTTAGGTTGAGTATCTTTTATAAAAAATGAAATGCCTATCACTATTAAAGCACAAACTCCAAATAGGGAGTTGGTTATTGATATACTATATATATCGCTTAGAATCCCGAT
>CAYPYC010000042.1:0-7307 GCA_964414905.1 uncultured Dehalococcoidia bacterium | reverse complement strand
GATTAAAAATGGGAAAGTTGCTGAACCAATCTCCCCAGCCGTATATAAATATGCATAAGAAGAAGATCTAGAATTGATTGCCACTGTTTTACCAACTTGTCCATATAGAATAGAAGAAGTACCATTTAAACCAAGTCCTAAAACTAACATCAATGGAATTAATGGAAGCTTTTCTGCAAAGATAAACATAAAGAATATTAAAGCTGTTATTCCTTTTGTAAATAACACGATCGATAAAAAGTTAAAATGTTCATTCAGCCACCCGCATAAAATTTTACCTATGGCGCCACCAATAAGTAGGGTTGTTAACAAAAACAAAACATTTTCTGTATCTAAATCTATGGATTTTAGTGCGAATGGTATAAATGTAATAGCCGCGGTTCTTATTCCTGAATCTATAAATAGAGCACAACAGAGAATAATAAAAGGTAATGATGGTTTATAGATATTAGGTATATTGTTTGAAGCAGCTTTAGATGTAAAGTGTTTGAAATTCGTTAACATACTCAGTGAATAACAAAAAATAAATATCAGGGTAGAGATACCTGTAATCTTAAGGCCTTTGCGCCATCCTAAAGTAGTCAAGATAAAAGTTCCACATAAAGGCGCTAAAATTTTCCCTATATCTCCTGCAAAATTTACAGCGCCTATTGCAGTAGATTGGTTTTTGTTCTCATAGGAGCGTGACACCAAGTTTGTTGCAAGGGGATGTTGAGCTCCTCCACCTATACCGCCTATTAAACTTATTAATGCCATAGAAGGATAGGTTTGGGCATAAGATAAAATTATTAAGCCAATTGTGACCCATCCATTTCCAATGATTATCAACCACGCTTCATTAAATAGATTAGTTAATAATCCAAATGGTATTTGGGCTAAACCAGCCGATCCCGTATGTATCATTCTGATTATACCAATTTGGGTGTAATTGATAGAGAAATTAGGATCATCATTAATTAGTATAAGTATCGGTACCATAAGGGCGAATAAGAAATCACTTAAAATATGATTTAAAGACCCAAATATCAACGCCTGTTTGGATTTTTTGTTTAACGGAATCATAAAAAATCTATTAGCTGATTTGAATTAGATTCATACAGTACCACAAACTAATTTACAATAAGAACATGAAAATATACTTGTTGTTGAATTTCAACTTAATTTTTCACAAGCATCTAGCAATAATTTTTCGGTCTGTTCCCATCCTAGGCAAGAATCAGTGATAGAAACTCCGTATTCTAAATCATCTGGTTTATTTTCATTGAGAGTTTGGTTGCCGGAGTTCAGATGGCTTTCAATCATAACTCCTGCAATATTCGAATTACCGGATAGTCTTTGATTTAGTACATCTTCAAATACCACAGGTTCACGTTCAAAATTTTTGTTTGAGTTTGCATGTGAACAATCTATTATCAATTTATTGGTAACTTGGGATTTATTGAGTGTTTTTATTGCATTAGTAACTGATGATTCGTCGTAATTAGGTCCACTAGATCCACCTCTAAGCACCAAATGAGAATTTGGATTTCCGTTGGTCATAACTATAGATGCATTCCCATGTTCATCTACTCCTAGAAAACCATGTTTTGAATTAGCTGCGACAATAGCATCAGCTGCAAGTTGTATACTACCACCAGTACCATTTTTAATTCCTACCGGCATACTTAATCCACTAGCCATTTGTCTATGTGTTTGACTTTCTGCAGTTCGAGCTCCAATTGCAGCCCAAGATACGAAATCTGCAATGTATTGGGGAGTTATAGGATCGACGAACTCGGTGGCACACAACAATCCAATGTTTGAGACATCACTCAGGAAACTCCTAGCCCTATTAAGGCCTTCTTGAATATCGAGACTGCCGTTTAGATGAGGGTCATATATCATTCCTTTCCACCCTATTGTCGTTCTTGGTTTTTCGAAATATACACGCATGAGTATCAATATTTTTGATGCAATTTTTTCCGAGCAATTTTTTAGTTTTTTTGCATATTCAATTCCAGCAGATACATCGTGGATTGAACATGGCCCTACAATAGCTAACAACCTATCATCTTGACCGGATAGAATATCTATAACAGATTTCCGTCCTTCAAATATAAAAGAACGCTGGGTTTCGGATAAAGGGATTTCGGATTCATAGTCAGCAGGTGTAGGTAATTGTTGTATTTTCGCAATATTTATATCACGTAGTTCTTTTTTATAGTTCATTATTAGTCTTTAAATGTATTTATTGAATTGCTCTCAAATTTTTTGAGCATACAAATTGTATACTATAGTCTGATTGAAATATCAAAGATAAATGAGGTTATTAATTTGGGTGTTTAGAAACCTGTAATCTTTTTTTTACGAAGATTTATTGCTTGATGGAGATAAACATTTTCGAGTTGGTTTGCTGGAACATCTGTATTAACTAACAATAAAACTCTTATACACAGTTTAAGAGAATTTGGTACTTTCATTTGTGTATTGTCTAGTAAAGCTACATATTCCCACCCCATCATTCTGGCGGCGTAAGCTGGAAATTCACAATTAATGTCTTCCGTGGTAGTGAACATTGCTGCTGCAATATCGTCAGTAGATAATTTATTTTTATCTATGATAGTAGATAACATCTCTTGAGTTGCTTCAATTACTTCTGATCTCGTATTTTTATTTACGGTTGTAGCCCCTCTAATTCCTCTTATTTTTGACATTATCCATCTCCAATTCTATGGTGAGTCTATTAAAGTTTTAACGAAATTATATGCTTTAGATACAGCTTCTTTGCCTCTAGATTGTCCAATTGTATCTAGTAAAGCACTTCCGATTATCGCACCGTCAGCAAACTTTCCTATTGTTTCTACATGTTCTCTGTTTGATATTCCGAACCCCACCATAATTGGAATATTAGTATGGGCTCTTATTTGATTTACAAGCATTTCGATTTTTGGCCCAATACTTTTTCTAGCACCTGTTACTCCGGTTAGACTTACACAATAGATAAATCCGCTAGCAATTGCACAGGTTTTTTTAATACGTTCTGCAGTACTTGTAGGTGCTAACATTTGTATTAAATGGATGCTATTGCTGTTACATAAATTACGAAGATGAGTTGATTCTTCTATCGGTAAGTCGGCAACTATAATTCCATCTACGCCTGATTGGTTGGCTTTCTTTGCAAATGATTCTAGTCCATATTTTAATATAGGGTTATAGTAGCCCATTATGACTATAGGTGTCATATATCCCTTTTTTCTTATTAACGAAATTGATTCAAAGCAATTTGTGATATTAATACCGTTTTCTAGGGCTTTAAATGTTGTTTCCTGTATCGTCCTTCCTTCTGCTATAGGGTCACTGAAGGGGATGCCAAATTCGAGGATGTCTACGCCCATTTCGCAAAACTTCAAGCTTATATCCATAAAAGTTTCATGTTCTGGATAATCAGTTGTCATAAAAGTAGCTATTGATATTTTATTTGATGAAATTGAATTATTTAATTGTTCATCAATTTTATTCTTTGGTGCCAAAAAATCACTCCAATAGTAGATTAATTATCAAATCCAATGATACATGATGCGAATAATATTTTGTCATTATGATAAATATATCCGATAATTATTAGGATTAACATAAATGCATGTATATTGTTTAGTAATTAGCGTTAATTATGGCCAACTAATATTTGAGGAATAATAGAAATGGTAAAAAAATTAGATAATGATATGAATAATGTGAACGGAACCACTCGAATTAATATTAATTGTAATCATGAAAGGTCAATTCTTTATGTGGTACCTACTGAATCGAATTGGGTATGTGAAAATGAAAAAATGCACCTCCATTCCTTAAGTGGAATTTTCAAAACTTTGTTGACTTTAAATAAACCTGAAATAAAAGATGCTATGCAAAAATGGGGTATTTACGTAAGATGACATGGTTTTATAAAAGTTTCGTAATTAGCTATTATAGTTTTTCTGATTCAGGATCTATTATTCTATGAATTTCCGGTCTAAATTGATCATCTTCTTCAAAATCATCATCATCACTCCATGTATTTATTTGTAACGAAGATTCATTTTCTATATCTATTTTGCCTCCTAAATTATTAGAATCAGGTAATTTTTTCATACGCTTATTTTGAAATGATGAAAAAGATTTGTTTGATGATTGGGTAAAAGATTCACGAATGATAATTGTAATTTTGTTTGAATCGGAACTTTTGACAGTGGAAATGTATTGATTGCCACAATTTATTAACCTTATAATTCTAGATCCCAATCTTGGTTCAATCTGTCCAATTCTAACCTTGTCAGAGTCTAGCACGGTTACTGTATTGTTTGTTATTTCAATATCACATTTGTGTCCTGGACTTACCTTCAAATTATGGTCAACAGAAGTTAAATTTATTAAATTAGTGGTGACTGTTTTGCTATCTTCTATGAATTCATGAGGTGTAGACAGCATATGCTTAGCGGTTTTTTGATTAAATACCTCCAAGCTTTGAAGCCGTTGTAAATTTTTTAAGGCAATTGAATTATTTGGTGAAATGTTCAAACATATTTGAAATGTTTTAATAGATTTAACCATTAAGCCTAATTCCATGTAGGATTTACCTAGCCTGTTTAAAGCCTCTGTATTTTTTGGGGATTTATTCAAGATTTCTGTATTTATATCAACTGCGTTTTGCCACTGCCCCTTTATCGCAGCCGCAATAGCTTGTTGAGATAAATTATTCAGTATGTCAGCATTAAATAAACTAGAATTTTCCATTGATTTTGGTTGCCACGATATATTTTATATTTGCGCGGTGATTTTATATCTCGACACCCAACTAAATCAATATCTTTTTTGTGGCATATATTTTTATTTGGAATTATTTGAAACGAATTAAAGTTAAATATTTAATTGCTTCTAAAATAATATGGATAGACATTTTAGATTTACCATTATTTCTGTCACTAAAATAGATGGGATGTTCTTTTATTAAATGTCCATTTCTTATACATGAATGAAGCATTTCAGCTTGGAATCCAAAACCATTGCATTTAAGATTCTGTAGGTTCAAAGCTTTAAGAACATCTATTTTGTACGCTTTGAATCCAGAAGTTACATCTTTTACTTTCAATCCTGTAACTAATCTTATGGACATCACACCCAATTTGCTAATCATTTTCCTTAAAGGATTCCAGTTTTTGTCTACTTTTCCTTCTTCTATGTAGCGAGAGCCAACAACTATGTCTGAATTATTAAGTTGTTGCAAAAAGTCAGGTATGTATTTTGGGGAATGCGAGAGGTCTCCATCCATCTGCACGACAATGTCAACATCAGCTTCTATGGCTTTTTGATACCCTAATTTATAAGCACTACCAAGTCCAAGCTTTTTCTTTCTTTTTATAAGTTCTATTTTTCCAGGGAATTCTTTGGATAGTTGATTTACTATTTTTGCAGTACCGTCTGGAGATGAATCATCTATTACAAGTAGATTTAGGTTTTCAATAGATTGATCGAATATTTCCTTCACCAAAATAGGCAGATTCTCTGCCTCATTGTAAGTAGGAATAATAACTGATATTTTAGATGTTTCTCTTTGTGGCACGTGTGTTATTTATTGTTCCTAATTGCTATTAAAAAGGTGTCTTTTATCATTTTTATAGTATCGATATGGATTTTTAATTTGCTAGGCCTTTTGTGATACCAAACAATTGGTATTTCAGTAATTCTGAAATTTGCTTTTTTAGCTAACTTGAGGATTTCTATATCAAAGGCAAAGCCTTTACTCGCTTGTTGTGGGAAAATTAAATCTGCTGCTACTTCTTTGAAACACTTAAAACCACATTGTGTGTCATTAAAGTTAGTTAGTGACACTTTCTTAGCAAAGAAATTAAAAACTCGCCCTATGAAATGACGTATTTTAGGCTCATTGAATCTTTTAGATTCAGATAGCTCTCTTGATCCTATAACAATGTCACATCCTTTTGATATCGCTGTAAAGAATTTTTCTATTTCATTAATTGGCATAGACAAATCTGCATCACACATGAACCGTAGTTTTCCGCTTGCTTTGTGCATCCCTGTTTTTACAGCCCATCCTTTTCCAGAGTGGGGGATTGTTACTATTTGTACTCTTGGTTCTGACAACTGGAATGACTTAACTATCTTTTCAGTATCATCTTTACTACCATCATTTACAACTATAATTTCCCATTTATGGTTTCTTGAGTCCATATATGCTTTGATTGTTTCTAGAGTCGAACGTATTTGTGAGGCTTCGTTATAGCTGGGTATTACAATAGAGCAAAATGGGATAATGTTTGAGGTATTTGTTGAGATATTATCCATACTTGATTGATTTTGATATAAATAAATTTGTTAATCAATTGGGTGAATCTAGATCAAAGCTAGAATGGAGAATTCTTGCCGCTTGTCCTGTACTTTCTTGTTTGATTATGCAGGTGATTCTAATTTCAGATGTTGTAATCATTTCAATATTTATGTTTGCCTCAGATAAAGATTTAAACATTTGGGTAGCATATCCAGGTGCATCTTGCATCCCGGTTCCAACTATGCTTATTTTAGACAAACCACTATCATAGGTGAATGAACTGTTATCTATATTGGCACAAATCTTTTCCATTATCGTTTTTGTTTTAGTTAATTCATTATCTTTTATCGTGAACGAAATATTAGTTTGACCATCATTACCGCTGTTTTGTACTATAACATCAACACTGATATCTGCAATCGATAAAGGCTCAAATATTCTAGTTGCTGTACCTGGTTTATTATTTAAGCCATGTATAGTTATTCTTGATATATTTTCATCTGTAGCAATACCTCTTACCCTATTTCTTACCTCTCCCACAGTATTGTTGTTCAATTTATCGTCTCCTTCAGTAATAATAGTACCTGGTACATCATTAAAACTTGATGCTACTAAAATTGGCATTTTATATGCCAAACCAAGTTCAATAGACCTCGGATGCATTTTCGCTCCTAAACTAGCGAGTTCAAGCATTTCTTCGTATTCTACTGAATCTAATTTTATTGCATTTGGTACATGTTTTGGGTTTGCAGTAAAAATACCGTCAACATCTGTATATATTTCACATATATCTGCATTCAATTCTGCAGCAATAGCAACAGCTGTTGTGTCTGAACCTCCACGCCCAAGTGTAGTGATGTCCATGGAGTCATCGAAGCCCTGAAACCCAGCAACAACTATAACTTTATTGTGATTTAACTCATCCCGAATACGGCTAGAGTCTATTGACAATATTTTAGCGTTACCGTGGCTTTTATTTGTAAATATTCCTGCTTGTGTACCA
>CAYPYC010000041.1:0-8161 GCA_964414905.1 uncultured Dehalococcoidia bacterium | reverse complement strand
GATTATGTCGAATCAAGAAATTCCAAAGGGAAAATTAGAGCACTTTTGAATGAAAACGGACAACGGGTAAAAAAAGCCGGCATATCTATGCCGGTTGAAATTTTAGGATTGGATAATTTGCCTCAACCTGGAGATATAATTGAGGTGAAGCCTGATGTCAAAAACCAGAAGAAATCAGGGAATGCTTCTAATGTAAGTACACAAACCGGTATAACTTCTGTTCAAGCAGGTAATCTTCTTTTGCAGAAGAACAAAGAAGATTTAACATTCTTGAACTTAATAATTAAAACTGATGTTATAGGAACAATAGAAGCTATAACCAAGTCAGTGGAGACGTTTGATTCTGAAACTGCTAAAGTGAATATCGTTCATGCAGCAGTTGGTACTATTTCTCCAAGTGACGTTTCTTTGGCGCAAACTACAGAGTCGATTATTTGTGGATTTAATGCAACAACAGAAGCAGCTGCAAGAACTTTAGCTAAAACTTCAGGTGTAGAGATAAAAAATTACAGCGTGATTTATAATCTCCTTGAATTTGTTCAACACAGTATAGATAAGAACAAAAAAGCAGAATTTGTAGATGTAATAGAAGGTCAGGCTAAAGTGCAAGAAGTTTTTAATGTATCAAAGGGACGTAATGTAGCAGGGTTTATTGTAACTGATGGGATGATTTCAAGAGGGGCAGATATTCACATTATTAGGAATAATGAAGAAATATTTGTAGGACCAATTGCTAGTTTAAAACACTATAAGGATGACGTGAAGCAAGTGCGAGCAGGAACTGAAGGGGGCGTGGTTATCGAAGGATTCACTGAGATGGTAGAAGGGGATGTTTTAGAAGCACATAAATTAACTGAAGCCACTTCTTAGTAACAGTATTATAATAAGTGTTGGCTAGATAACCTCGAAACAATAATGTATCAAAGAATCGATAAGATAAATGCCTTGTTGCGGCAAGAAATTAGCTTAATCATCGCACAAGAAATCAGTGATCCAAGAGTTTCTTTTACGGTGAGTGTTGTTAATGTTGAAACATCACGTGACCTTGGAATTGCTCGAGTTTATGTGACAGTACTAGGTGATGTAGAGCACACAAAAACATCTCTTAAAGGACTAAATTCAGCTAGTAATTTTATAAGAAGATCTTTAAGGAAAAAAATTAATTTGAAAAAAATACCATCTGTGGAATTTTTGGACGATAATTCTATTGAATTAGGGGCAATCATGTCTAAAAAAATAGATGGTTTGTTTTAAGAATACTCAAGATTGAGTGGATTGTTAGCAATATTGAATTAGATGAAAGAATAAAGAATGAATGGAATATTCAACATTAATAAACCAAGTGGTATTACCAGCACCGAAGTCGTGCGTAAGATTAAAAAACTCACTGGAATAAAAAAAGTAGGTCATGCAGGTACTCTCGATCCTTTGGCTTCAGGAGTTCTACCAATTTGTGTAGGAAAAGCGACAAGAATAATAGAATATTTGATTGATCAAGATCGCTCTTACAGGGGAATTATAAACCTTGGAATTGAAACAGATACCTTTGATAAGGAAGGAAGCATCGTATCAGAAAATAATGGATATAAAATTCCATCTAAAGTAGAAATAATAAATGCGTTAGCACTTTTTATTGGTGATATTCAGCAAACACCACCCATGTATAGCGCTTTAAAGATTAATGGGGAACGTCTTTATGATTTGGCTAGAAAGGGTGTTAATCTCCAATTAGAATCACGCCCGGTGAAAGTTTTTGATATATCTTTGTTAGGCTGGAATAATCCTTCTTTGGATATCGAGATTCATTGTGGAAAAGGATTTTATGTAAGATCCTTGGCCAATGACTTAGGTAGAGAATTAGGTATGGGTGCATATTTAAACCGGTTAATACGTTTAAAACACGGCTCTTTTTTTATAGAAAATTCTATTGAATATAATTCTATAGAAAAAATATTTGATGAAGGTAGATGGTTTGATATAATCATGGATATAGATTCTGCAATTACCCATTTACCTAAAATAACAGTGGAACTGCGACTTGAAGAAGATATAATAAATGGACGTCCAGTGTTTGTTTCCTCTGAAATTCCTATGGGTAGACCTAAAGAAATAAATCGAATATATTCTAAGGACGATCGATTTATTGGTATAATTGAATTTGATGAGGCTGTTAGAGCATGGTGTCCTAAGAAAGTAATTAATCTCAATATTGACCAAGGACAGTATGCTAAGTAAAATGTGTTCTGGAGGATTTTTAAGTGGAAAATTACGCGATTGTTGAGACTGGTGGTAAACAATACCTAGTTGAACCAGGTGATGTGATTAAAGTTGAAAAATTAGATTGCGGTCCTGGGGATTCTGTAAAATTAGACAAAGTGTTGTTCGTTAATGAAAAAGGTAAACCGAAGATTGGCATGCCTTTCGTTGATGGAGCTTCTGTAACTGCGGAAGCAGTAGAACAAGGAAGGTCGCCTAAAAAAATTGTATTTAAATATAAACCCAAGGTTAGATATAGAATCAAAAAGGGACATAGGCAATACTTTACAGAACTTAAAATAAATAGCATTAACAACGATTGAATTATTAGGAAGGTGTTAAATAATGGCTCATAAAAAAGGTGGAGGAAGCACTAGGAATGGCAGGGATAGCCGTGGGCAAAGACTAGGTGTTAAAATCTACGATTCACAATTTGCTAAGGCTGGTAATATAATTGTTAGGCAAAGAGGTACAAAAATTTATCCAGGAAATAACGTAGGTATTGGAAGGGATCACACATTATTTAGCATGATTGACGGTACAATAAAATTTGAAAAATTATCCCGTGATAAAAAAAGAGTAAGTGTTTACGCCTAGAGGATTGCAAATATGAAGTCAGATATACATCCAAAATATTACAATGATGCCAAGATAATTTGTTCTTGTGGAGAAGTACAAACCACTGGTTCCACTAAGCAAGAATTGAAAGTTGAGCTATGCAATAAATGCCATCCTTTTTACAGTGGAGAGCAAAGAATAGTAGACACGGAAGGAAGAGTTGAAAGATTCCGACGTAGATTCAATGTCGAATAAGATTGCTTTACAATTTTAGGTCTTATATCTAGAAATTGAACTTGTTATACCTAGCTAATGATTAATGCCATCTAAAGAAGCGGATAAAATGTATGGTGGCCAAGCTGTATTAGATGGAGTTATGATACGTAGTAGGGACTCAGCCGCTATTTGTGTCAGAAAACCTGATGGTACATTAGCAAACAAATATGAATCTGTTCCGAAGATATCAATGCCGATATTTAGGAATCTTCCATTTGTGAGGGGAATGTTTGTTATACTTGAATCCCTAATATTAGGATTTAGAGGGTTAACTTATTCAAGTTTAGTAGCAAGTGGCGCTGAAGATGAAAAAATAGATTTAGTTTCAGTAGTGGTGAGCGTTTTATTGGGTGTTTCGTTTGCTGTGGGGATTTTTTTTATTTTGCCGATGTTCGTTTCAAGCCCTTTAGAGAAATATTTTGATTCAAATATAATAATTAATCTTATTGAAGCTTTGATACGGCTATTATTTGTGTTGGGATACATTTTTCTTATAAGCAAATTTTTAAAAATTGGTCAGCTGTTTATGTATCATGGAGCTGAACACATGGTAATTCATGCAGAAGAGAATAAAAATGTACTTGATTTGGACTCTGTAAAAAATTTTCCTATTGAACATCCCAGATGCGGTACTGCATTCATATTATACGTTGGGATAGTTGCATTTTTCGTATTAGCGCTAACTCCACGAGATCCTATTTGGCTGGGTATACTAGTAAGGATTGTAACTATACCTATAATCGCAGGATTAGCATATGAAATTATTCGTTTCAGCAGTACATTTGGAAACACCAAACTAGGTAATATACTTGCAATACCAACTTTAGCGTTACAGAAATTAACTACAAGGACTCCAGACGATAGTCAGATAGAAGTTGCATTAATGGCTATGCACAAATTAAAAGAGTTAGATGATGGGATTTTACAGAATCAGAATTGAGAATTTATTTAGATCTGGTCTTTAACTCTGACCATACGTCTTTAGGAGTTATTTCCAAATCGCTCATCATAACCAAAAGATGATATAGCAAGTCACTTATTTCAGAAACGGTGTTTTGTTTGTTGGATCCTACACCCGCTAATGCTGTTTCACCCGCTTCCTCAATAACTTTTTGTGCAATTTTATTTATACCGCTCTCAAATAATTGTGAAGTATAGCTGTCAGGTGGCATATCTTTTTTTCTTTGCTGTATTGTCGCATATAGCTCATCTATCATACTAGAATTCTTTTCATCGGAAGTTGATACTAGGGGTTCTTGAATTTCGTTGTGGAAACATGAAGTTTCACCTGTATGACAAGCTGGTCCTTTTGGATCTACTTGTATAAGGATGGCATCATTGTCACAATCAGACTGAACCGATTTAACGTGCATCTCGTTACCTGAGGATTCGCCTTTCCTCCATAGTTCTGACCTACTTCTACTGTAAAACCAGACTTGTTTCTCATCCAAAGTTTTTTGCAGAGATTCTTTGCTCATATAGGCTAAGGTCAGAACCTTATGAGTAGCAGCATCTTGTGTGATTACTGGAAGCAACCCTTCAGAATTCAATTTAATCATTATAACTCCAGTGCTATTTATTTGAAGCAATCATTGTAGTAACAAGCATTAATATTCTATATTTCTAACGGGGATGCTATGATTATTCAATGTTTCCTTCACTTCGTTTATTGTTAGTTTTCCATAGTGGAATACGCCCGCTGCTAGAACTGCATCAGCTTCACCTATGGTTACAGCTTCTAACATATGGGTTGCATTGCCTGCGCCTCCACTTGCAATTACAGGTACGTTTACTGAAGTGGATATCATTTTTAGCAAATCGAGATCATATCCAGATCCAGTTCCGTCTTGGTCAATACTATTAACAACAATTTCTCCAACTCCTAGGTCAGTTGCTTGTTGTACCCATTTTAAAACATCCATTCCTGTATCTTCACCGCCATCTCTTCCTGTTCGTATTCTAACTGTCCATTGCCCAGAAGGTGTTTTTATAGCATCAAGTCCTAGAACTATACATTGGGAACCAAAAGATTCTGCCCCATGTTTTATCAAGGCGGGATTTTCCACAGCAGCTGTATTTATAGATATTTTGTCCGCACCCGCTTGTAACATTTTGTGCATATCGTCTATTGTGCGTAATCCACCGCCAACAGTTAGTGGTATGAATACCTGTTCAGCAACTTGAGATACTATACCCGCCATTATATTTCTATTATCGGATGATGCTGTAATGTCATAGAATACTAACTCGTCTACTCCTTCAGAATTGTATTTATTGGCTAGTTGGATGGGATCTCCTGCGTCTTTGTGGTTTGAAAACTTTATTCCTTTAACCACTCGGTCGCCTTTTACATCTAAGCATGCAATTATTCTTTTTGTTAGCATTTTATTGACACTTATAAATAGACAAATAAAATTTTTCGTTTAGTTCTCGCTGAGATAATCGCTTAAAACCTAATTTTTCTACCATTTCATTTAATTTAAGTTTTGGGATATGGTTATATTCCTTGTTTGCAGTTTTATTAAGTTGATTTATAGATGAGATAATGGCTAGCCATCCAAATTGTTTAATTAATCGCTTGATTTCATTTAAAACAACCTTTGGGGAGTGGGATTTTTCTAATGCAAGACTAAGAAACACACCGTCTAAAACATTATCTTTTAATGGTATCGAGTCTTCAGTAGATATTTTAAGTTCTATATTATTTAAATTTATTGATTTAAGTGAATCGGTGATTTGATCTAACATGGTCTTATTGGTATCAAAAGCATATAGTTTACCAGCGAATAAATACTTAGCTAATGGTATAGAGAAAGTTCCAACACCGCATCCAATGTCACCAACATGATGCTCTGGGTGGATTGGGATCAAAGGTATTATACTGTATGGGTCCAATAATCTTTTGTTTTCTGCTAGAGATAATTCCTCTATATTGATTGGTGCAGTTTTTTTATTCGATTTCACAGTGCTCCATCCGAGTCATTTTTCGTTTCTGATTCACTTAATATATTTATGGCATTTTTGAAATCTATATCACCAGTATAAATTGCAGTGCCTACAATTGCACCATCGATTCCTAGGTTGGATAATTGAGTAAGGTGGTTAGTCTTAGAAATCCCTCCTGCAATCGTTATTTTGTTAGGGGTTAGCATGCGCATTGATTTAATTAAGTCGAAATTTGGTTGCGTTAATGTGCCGTCTCTTGTGGTGTCAGTTAATATGAATTGATTAAAATTCAATTCAGACATGTTAACCAGTATTTCTTTTGCTTTCTTATTACTGTTTTCTATCCAGCCTTTAGTCACAACTAACCCATTTTTGTCAAAATCTATACTGATTATTATTTTATCTTTCCCATATTGATTAACCAGATCTATTGTCCATGATTGGTAATTAACTGCTGAAGTACCTAATATGATTTTAGAAGCTCCTGCATTGAACGCATTCTCTACATCTTTTGTGTTTCTGATTCCCCCTCCAAGTTGAACATTTATGCCGTGGCCCGCTATTTTTTCAATTACTGGCAATATTTTTGATGTACCTGAAAGCGCTCCTTCTAAATCAACAATATGTAAAATATCAGCACCTAATTCGATCCATCTTAATGCCATATCGATTGGGGAATCAGAATATGTAGTAGATTTATTGTATTTACCTTGAAATAGCCTTACGCATTTACCTTCGAATATATCTACAGCAGGTATTAGTTTCATAATATGTTAACAGTTAGTAAGTGACACAAAGTTTTTGTATATTTGCAATCCTATTTCTCCACTTCGTTCTGGATGGAATTGTACTGCAAATATATTTTTGTAAGTGACAGCACTACAAAATTCCAAACCATATTCTGTTTTTCCACATATTAACGAATTATCAGAAGGCACGACATAATAACTATGGACAAAATAGAAATAATCATCCTTTGGTAATGCAAATAATGATCCATTTGGTTTTTTGAAATTAACCATATTCCATCCCATATGTGGGGTTTTTACATTTCCTGGCAACTTTTTCACACTTCCTTTAAAAATTCCCAATCCTGGTTCTGTACCTTCTTCGGAATTTTCGAAAAGTAGCTGCAATCCCAGACATACTCCTAAAAACGGCCTTTCACTCTCCACAAAACTTATTATCGAATCGATTAATTTAGATTTGCGTAAGTTACGCATTGAAGGGTCGTTAGCCCCTTGTCCTGGAAATACTAACCCATCCGCATTCTCAATATGTTTTTGTTCAGTAGCAAGAATTGGAGTGGCACCAAATCTTTCCAGTGCGAGTGTAACGCTTCTTGTGTTTCCTCCACCATAATTTACTACTGCTATGTTTGGCATTTGATATTTTTGTGAGTCAACATGTATTCATAACAAAATATGATTTATGTTAAAACTTCAACCCCTTCTTATTACGAATTTACTGTTTCTGTGTTCCTGTCTTTGTCTTCTAGCCTTCCTAGTATGAATAACAAGTCTGAAACCCGGTTAAGATATATTAAAACTCTATTATTATATAATTGTCCATTTTCTCGTAGCTCTACTACTCTTCTTTCTGCTGTTCTCACCGTGGACCGTGCTACGTCAAGTGTTGCAGATGCTTGAGATGTTCCCGGTATTATAAAAAATGGAGGTAGTTTGACCTGTTTAGATATGGAATCAATTTTTTCTTCTAAATCGCTTATCATTTTGGGTGTTACAGTCTCGTATTCGCTATTAAATTTTTCGTAGCTCTCTTTTTCAACTGCTAATTCTGATCCTACGGTAAACATTTCTAATTGAACCGATTTTATGATTTCTTTTACAGTATCATTACTTGCAAAAGCCCGTGCTAATCCCATTGTTGATACGGCTGTGTCTACTAATCCGTATGCCTCGCATCTTAAGTCGGATTTGGAAATCCGACCCCCAAGGAATAGTCCAGTAGATCCACTATCTCCCTTTTTAGTATAGAGTTTCATTAAAATCTCCTTGTAGAAATCTGTGGGACGCAGATAAATGAATATTAATCAAGTTTAGTTGCAAAGGCCAATATTCTATTAAGGGTATACATCTATAATTTATAATAATAAAATTATACC
>CAYPYC010000040.1:0-8203 GCA_964414905.1 uncultured Dehalococcoidia bacterium | reverse complement strand
GAATCATAGGCCGCACGAGTTATCAGGAGGAGAAAAGCAGAGAGTCGCTATAGCGAGGGCTACTGTATCTGAACCGTATATAATATTTGCAGATGAGCCGACAGCAGAATTGGATTCAATTAATGCCCAAGCGATATTCGGTATATTCAAGCAATTGACTATCGAAAAAGGGATGACCGTTATCACTACTACTCATGACGCTACATTAATCGATATGGCTAGTGAGGTATATGAACTTAGAGATGGTGTTTTACATATAAAACCTCTAGGTGATTAAATATTTTAAAGTGTTTGCTTTTAGCAATGACTATTATCCGTTCATTGCTCAAATTGTTGGATTAATAATTATCGTAATAAGTTGAACCAAAGTTGCTAATAATGTAACTTTGGGTTAGAAATCTATATGGCTTTTAAACAGCCAAAAGTATTATTTGAATTCTGGAGGAATATTGATATGTCTAAGCCGAGAGCTTTAGTTACCCGTGAAATATTTGATGAAGCTTTGGAAATGATAAGAGAGACTATTGACGTTGATTTGTGGGAGGATGAAATGCCTCCAAGTAGAGATGTATTACTCAAGAAAGTTAAAGGAGTTGACGGATTATTGTGTTTGTTAACCGATAAAGTTGATTCAGAACTCATGGACATAGCTGGTCCTCAATTGAAAGTAGTCAGTCAAATAGCTGTGGGGTTTGACAATATTGATATTCCAGAAGCTACCAAAAGGGGTATTCCTGTTGGTAATACTCCTGATGTTTTAACCCAAACAACAGCTGATGCTGCTTGGGCTTTGTTATTAGCAGCAGCTAGGCGGATAGGAGAAAGCGAAAGAGCCGTGCGAGCTGGTGGGTGGCGTACATGGCATCCATTGCATTATTTGGGACAAGATGTATACAACGCAACTCTTGGAATAATTGGTATGGGACGGATAGGAATAGAAGTCGCTAAAAGAAGTTCGGGTTTTAATATGGAAGTTTTATATAGCGATATATATAGAAGAGAGGACCTTGAAAAAGAATATGGGTTCAAATATGTCGATCTTGAGACTATTTATAAAGAAAGTGATTTTATAAGCATACATACAGTATTAAGCGAAGAGACCCATCATTTAATAAGCACAAATGAATTTAGTATGATGAAAAATAATGCAGTAATTGTTAATGCAGCTAGAGGGCCTATAGTTGACTCGAATGCATTGTACGAAGCTCTTAGTGAAAATAAAATTGCCGCTGCTGGACTTGATGTTACTGATCCTGAACCAATACCTGTTGATGATCCTTTGTTGACTTTAGAAAATTGTGTGATTGTTCCTCATATAGCTAGTGCTAGCGTTAAAACAAGACGAGAAATGTCTATGATATCAGCAGAGAATTTAATTAGAGGTATCAAAGGAGAAAGACTGTTAACTCCTGTTAACCCAGAAGTTTACGATTAAAATATGTGTGTTTATTGAACATAAACGTGTAATTAAAATCTTTTTTTTGTTATAACGAGGTGTTAAATGGCTAAATATGAAACATTGGATTTATCTGGTATTTGTAACATAGGGTTGAATGAGTTTTCGGTAAAACCTGCTTTTGGATTCCAAGAATATCGAGGGATTCCATTTGTGATAGGTGATGAATCTCAAGATAGTTCTAATTTGTTTTTGAAATTGGACTCCAATTCTGGTCCAATTCGAATAAATGTTAATAAAAAAGCATACCGAGTTATATTTGCACATAGACTATTAGATTCAAAATTTATGAAAGATGCAAGCATTGGAAGCGTTGCATCTGAATATAAATTTATAATGAAAGATGGGACCGAAACATCCGTTTTTATTAGGGAACGATTTGAAATTGCATTTATATCGCCAGATGCAATCCCAGGAGTACCAGGAGCCCCGTTTTCCGCTGTTCCGGATTCAGATGATTCTTTGATGGATAGGTTCGAAGGTCGTTGGGATCAAGTTGGGAGACGGCAGATGGAGTCATCACAAGCTTCAGTACAAGATTATTATTTATGGAATTGGTGCAATGAATCATCAGGAAAAGAAATCGATTATATTGAGCTGATACCAGGAGAATTACCTGTTTTAATAGCTGCAGTTACGTTGTCTCATGTTGATGAAAACCCTTTTGCTCGTGTGGGTAAAAGACCGGTTAAGATTGAAGTAAATAGCAATCAGTTGCAAGAAATACCTGGAGAAACTTTGACGGTTGAAGTTGATACTGGCGTTTCAACCTATCCTCATTCTTTGCCTGAAGATTCTTCAGAAAAATTTATTGAAGATAAATTCAAAGGTTGGGGAGAGCCTGAAAATTCTGTTTCAAAGTCATCTTATGTTGATATTTCGGCCACAAATTCGGCTGATGTTAAAGTAAAGCATAATGGAAACGAAATCGGATCAGTTTCTTGGGGTAAATTGCTTGAAGATAAAACATCTAAATCTGACAAAATAGATTTTAAACTAATAGAAGATGGGAAAAACTGGGTTCACGTTAAAGTTATTGATGATGAAACTAACAAAATAGTTCCTTGTCGCGTGCATTTTAGATCTCCTGATGGTGTTCCTTATCAACCACATGGTCATCATAATCAGGTGAATACCAATTTAGAAACATGGCATATAGACATAGGAGGTGATGTACGACTTGGTCGTGTTACCTATGCTTATATAGATGGAACTAGCCAAGGTTGGTTGCCTAGAGGTGAAGTAATTGTTGATGTAGCAAGAGGTTTTGAGTATGAGCCGTTAAGAATCAAAGAGTATATAAAACCCGGTCAAAGGGAATTGAATTTGAGATTGAAGAGATGGACCAATATGAATAAAAAGAATTGGTATAGTGGGGATTCACATGTACATTTCTTAGGTACACAAGGTGCTCATACCGAATCAATGGCAGAAGATTTGAATGTTGTTAACCTGTTGCAATCACAATGGGGTAGTTTATTCACTAACAAAGAAGATTTTACTGGGCATCCAAGTGTCTCTCAAAATGGAAATAATATAGTATATGTATCTCAAGAAAATAGACAGCATTTTATGGGTCATATGATATTGTGGGGATTAAAAAATGCTGTGATGCCTTGGTGTACTGATGGTCCTGGAGAGGGAGATATTGGAGGGGCGATGGAGACTACTTTAAGTCACTGGGCTGACGAAGCGCATGAACAAGGGGCTTATGTTATTAGTCCTCATTTTCCTAATCCTAATGGAGAACCTGCTACGTTGATTGCGACAGGTCGTTTAGATGGTATTGAGATGTTGAGACAAACGGAATATAACCACCAAGAATATTACAGGTATTTGAATTGCGGTTACAAGCTTCCTTTGGTAGGTGGAACTGACAAGATGGATAGTAATGTGCCTGTTGGCTTATATCGTACTTATGTACGTCTAGATAATGATCAGGAATTTACTTATGAAAATTGGTGTGCGAACGTGAAAAAAGGACGGACATTTTTGAGTGGTGGTCCGATTATTGATTTAAATGTTGAAGGTGCAGAAATTGGAGATGTTTTTCGGATTTCTGGACCGGGTGAGGTGCAAATCAGTGCTTTCGCTGAGAGCGTTATACCTATAAATTCACTGGAAATTATTTGTAACGGTAGAATAGTGGCGTCTGCCAAGTCTACCGGAGGTCAACGTAGGTTGGAAATTAACGAGAAATTAAAAGTAGACTCTCATAGTTGGATTGCAGCTAGGGCTGGTGGACCAAGTTATTTTGGTGATTTGAATCATATGGATGTATGGAACAGAGGTGTTTTTGCTCATACGTCTCCAATATATGTAGAATGTGGAGGAAAATGGCAGATGTTTGATCAAGCTACAGCTGAATATATGTTGAACTTGATAAATGGTAGCTTGTCTTATATAAATAATCTTTCGACGCAGGATGATCATAGTAGAATTACCCATCATCATCATTCTGGTGACCATATGGAGTTCTTGCAAAAGCCATTTAAAGAAGCCCACAAGCTTATATCTGAAAGAATTCGCAATAATATCTGAATCTGAGAGTTCCATTGGACATAAAATATGGAAAATATTAAATACGAATCAATAGCAGGAAAAAATGTTGTCATAACTGGAGCAAGTGGTGGTATTGGTGAAGCTTTGACATCTATCTACTCTGATAACGGTGCCAACTTGGTTTTGACTGATATTTCTTCGCGATTGCAAAAAGGTAACTATCCTTCTGGCGCTAAATTAATAGCTGGTGATTTGTCTAAGTTGGAAGCGGTTGATGATTTAGCAAAAAGCATATTGAGCGAAGTTGATAATGTTGACATATTGATAAACAATGCGGGCTTGCAAATAGTTGCTCCTGTGGATGAATTTCCTGATGAAGATTGGCTTAAACTTATCCAAGTAATGCTCGTAGCCCCGTTTCAATTAACAAAATATTTTTTACCTGGAATGAAAAGTAAAAAATGGGGTCGGATTATAAATATTTCTTCCATACATGGATTAGTGGCAAGTCCTTTCAAATCAGCGTATGTTGCGGCTAAACATGGATTAGTCGGCTTTACAAAAACTGTTGCAACAGAGGTAGGGGAACATGGTATTACTGCAAATGCTATATGTCCTGGATACGTTGATACTGCACTTTCTAGAGGTCAAATCAAATCTCAATCTGAGGTACACGGTATCGCTGAAGATGAAGTGATAAGTAAGATCATGTTGCAAAATGCTTCTATTAAAGAACTCATAGATCCCTCTGAAATAGCTTCTTTAGCGTTATTCTTGTCTTCGCATGCAGCTAAATCAATAACCGGTTCAGCATACAGTATTGATGCTGGCTGGACCGCACGTTAATAAATCAGATTTATCAATTCTGATTTCTAATTATCCTCTCCGAATCTTTTAATTTCATCGATTATTTCTTGAGGAATGTCCTTTGGTACTTGGTTTAGTTCAATCTTAGCAGACTGGACCTGTTGTTTAATTTTATCTACCACTTCTGGATTTGATAAAGTAGTTGTATCGCCCACATCAACAAAATTGGAAATAGATGCAATGACTCTACGCATTATTTTACCGGAACTAGTTTTCGGTAGGTCAGATGTTACCCATACATGTGCCGGTCTAGCAATTGGACCTATGTTAGTAGCAATCGCTTGTTTCACCTCGGTTTCAATTGTTGTTTGGTTTTCGTAACCGGGTTTAAGTGAAACGTACATCTCTGGTACTCTTCCTTTCAGATCATCAATAGCTGGTACTGCTGCAGCTTCTCCTATGGATGGAACTGTAAGTGCAGCTGATTCAAGTTCCTTTGTTCCAAGGCGATGGCCTGCCACATTTATAACGTCATCAAGGCGACCCACTATTCTAAAATAACCATCAGATGATTGTGTTGCACCGTCACCAGTTACGTATGGCCAATCTTCCCAGTCTTTACTATCAGGTTTAGCGTATTTTGTGAAATAAGTTTTTATAAATCTTTCCGGATCTTTCCAAATCGTTTGCATACGGCCAGGCCATGGATTACTTATGCATATATTGCCAGCTCTACCACTCCCAGGGTCAATTATGTTGCCGTTTTCGTCAAGAATAACAGGGAAAATTCCTAGCGCACCAGGGCCACAACTGCCTGGTTTCATAGGTTCGGTTCCAGGCAAGGTTGCACCGATGAATCCACCTGTTTCTGTTTGCCAATAGGTGTCTACAATTACTGCTTTTCCTCTACCGACAACTTCGTAATACCAACGCCAAACTTCCGGCTCTATAGGTTCACCTACTGTTGTCATATGTTTAAAATTGTAATTGTATTTAGCGGGTTCATCTGGTCCGGCTTTTCTTAACATTCTGATTGTAGTTGGAGCGGTGTGAAATATATTAACTCCAAGTCTTTCTGCTATCCTCCATGGTCTGCCGGCATCAGGGAAGGTAGGCACACCTTCATACATGACACTTGTGGCTCCAATTGAAAGAGGTCCATAAACTATATAGGAATGTCCTGTAATCCATCCTATGTCAGCAAAACACCAATATATGTCGTCAGGGTGTATATCTTGATAATATTTTGAAGTTGCCGCTGCATAGGATAAATATCCTCCTGTACTATGTTGTATGCCTTTTGGTTTTGCGGTAGTTCCACTCGTATACATTAAAAATAATGGAGAATCTGAAGGCATAGATTCTGGTTCAGTTGTTTTACCCTTGAAAGATTCTAATAATTGGTTGACTGAATAATCCCGACCTTCAGTCATTGGTGAAGACGATGAATATTTGTCAGGATATCGTTGCCAAATCAAAACTTTGTCAACAGTTGTACCGTTAGAATTTGCTTGCTGTACGGCCTCATCAGCTTTAATCTTATGATCTAATAACTTGCCGTTACGGTTGTAAGAATCTGCTGTAATCAGAACGTTGCTTTCCGAATCTATGATTCTGTCGCCACACGCAGTTCCGCTAAATCCTCCAAAAACCTGACTATGTATAACACCAAGTCGGGCACATGCGAGCATAGTAATTGGTAATTCTGGAATCATTGGCATATGAAGGGTTACTCTATCGCCAGGTTTTAGACCACAGAATTCTTTCAATAAAGTTGCAAATTCGTTCACTTTTTCAAATAGGTCAGAATAAGTAATGACTCGATCCGGCTCGCTTTCTTGTTCTGACACCCAGATAATGGCGGGTTTATCTGCATAATCAGATAAATGTCTGTCGACACAATTGTAGGAAGCATTTAATTTTCCACCAACGAACCAATTGTAGAAAGGAGGATTAGAGCTGTCTAATATTTGGTCCCAATCTTTATCCCAGGATATTAGGTCCGAATATTGTTTGAAACAGTCAGGGAATTTCTCAATTGTAAAATTGGTTTTTATGTTTTTGTCATTAATGTTTGCTTGAGCAGCAAACTCATCAGAAGGATAAATTAATTCTTCTTCTCGCCAATGAGATGCTATTTCTGATTCGTTTGCGTTAACTTTATTTGTATCTTTAGTCATTTTTTAAACCCTTAATATTTATTTGGCAACCAAATAATTTGTCCTAATCTGAGCGTTGATATTATACAATAATAAATTGAATGAAGCACTAAATTTGAATCTTTGTTGGGTCTACTAGACTGATTTGTGAAAGTCGGGATGAATTTATATCGGAAAATTGTATGTTTTACCAATTTTCTGAATCCAATTAGAGTTGATAGTGGTATAATTTTTTAGTAAATAGACCTGATTTAAAAGGGGTATACTAAACTGAAAATAAAAGTTATGCTTTTCGCTAAATTTAAGGAGATTGCAAATGTTGGGAATTTCGATTTAGACCTTCCCGCCGGTGCTGATGTGAATGAAGCGATTGATAAGATTTGTTTGCAATATCCAAGTTTAAATTTGGAGGAAGCTAAATTTTTAATTTCGGTCAATTATGATTATGCAAATCACAGTAAATTTTTACAAGAAGGTGATGAAATTGCGTTAATTCCTCCTGTAAGTGGTGGTTAAGTTTAATGCAAGATTCATTTAACATTTTACAATGATAACAATAACCGAAAGTGAATTAGATGTTCAGAGTTTTACAGACTCTGTTCTTGGAGATGAAAATGGTGCCGTGAACACATTCCTGGGTGTAACTAGGAATTCCACTGATGGTATAGCAGTAATAAAACTGGAATATGAATGTTATTTACCAATGGCACAAAAAAAATTGGAAGAAATAAGGCTCGAGGCAATTGAAAAATGGAAGATAAGTTCAGTAGCTATAGGGCATAGGATTGGTACTTTAGCTATAGGTGAAACCAGTTTAGTAGTAGCCGTATCTGGACCTCATCGATCTCCGGTTTTTGAAGTTTGTCAGTACATTGTAGATAGAATAAAAGAAGTTGTACCTATATGGAAAAAAGAGTTTTTTGAAGACGGAGCAATATGGGTTGATTCTACCCAATGTGAATCCCGGTCAGGTGATAGTTTATGATAAAATATTTACTATGATAATCTTAGCTGATCCTATGTTAAAGTAGGATTTTATTGCTGGAGGGATCGCATAGTGGTCTAGTGCGGGCGCCTGCTAAGCGCTTAGGGGGAGAGATCCCTCTCACGGGTTCGAATCCCGCCCTGACACTTGCCGAATGTGGCAGCTCGCCGCGCTGCAGCGACAGAAGAGCAGCCCGCAGCACGCCGCGGCTCCGACCGCAGCTCCGGGCAGCCTTGCAGCACTGCAGCATCAGGGCAGCCTTGCCGCCTTGCAGCATCAGACGGGTGCGACGGC
>CAYPYC010000039.1:0-8392 GCA_964414905.1 uncultured Dehalococcoidia bacterium | reverse complement strand
CTGGAAGAAGTAGAGATAAGTATTGCATATCCAAATGCCACTATTTAGATGAATTAGGGAATAAATATGCCAAAGGTACCTGATTATAAGATTATATACAACTGGGACGGAGCACCTCAGGGATATTCTGAATATCCTCAAAGCATGGAGCAGTTTTTAGAAAAAACATATGCCGTGATGAAGAACACACAAGTTGGAGCTCATTTTTGGAGCTTAGGCGGGTCAGATGTAAGAAGGTGGAAAGACGGGCAAGATAAAATTCGTAATCCAGAAAAATATCGATCCGCTTCTCACTTTACTGGAGCAGAAAACCGTTTAGCGATGTATGAACGTGGCGAAGATCCTCACGAGGCAATGATAGAGAGAGGACATAAACTGGGAATAGACGTATATGCATCAATAAGAATGAACGATAATCATTTTTCAGGTATGCAGCCTGACGAAATGGCTGATTCCAAAAACCCATCACTTTCAGATTTTCGTCGTGAACATCCTGAATATCTTATAGGAGACAGGATATCTGAATGGTTTGCTCTCTCTTATGATTTTTCAATAGCAGCTGTACGTCAGCATCGATTCGACAGCATCAAAGAGATATGTGAACTATATGACTGGGACGGAGTAGAACTGGACTGGCAGAGACATGCATTTCATTTCGATGAAGATTACGGATACAGATTCAGATATACACTTACAGATCTACAGAGAGCTGTAAGAAAGTTAACGGATGAGATATCAAAGAAAAGAGGTAAACCTTTTTACCTTGCAGCAAGAGTGAACGGTTATGTCGAAATGTGTAACAACATCGGATACGACATAGAGACATGGGTGAATGAAGGGCTTGTTGATATACTGATCCCCGCTGGTGGAGCTGATACTGAAACTGAAGCTGAAGTCGATAAGTTCAAAGAGATATGTAAAGGTACAGATGTTGTTGTATATCCTGGTTTTGACTCAGGAGTATCAGAGATGCCGGCATATGCAGAAGGTGCATATTTAAAAGACCAGATGCGTACACGCGGACTTGCATCAAGACATTTTGCCAAAGGTGCTGATGGAATATATGTATTTAACTGGCATGCGAACGGAGACACCAGGCGTGAACTTTTAAACACTATAGGGTCTACTGAAACCCTTAGAACTACAGACAAGGTGTATGCTGCAACCCGCAGACATATAGTTTATGAAGGTGATTGGAGAGGAGCATACAGAAGGGACAGGCTTAGAGGCACTGTTCCTGTGCCTCTAAGAGAAACGATGACTGGTGAAGGACCTACATGCATACTTGATGTTGGAGATGACTTTTCAGTTGCTAAACCTAACAGTGTTGAACTCAGGATACGACTTCAGGACTGGCTGAAGGGAGATAAGGTCAAAGTCGAGTTGAACGGGCAGGAAATATCTGGATTCAATACCGAATATGAAGGATCTTATGATAAATACGCGAACCAATTTGCTTCACCAGTATCAGATGTAACAGATACTGTTTGGTTGTCAAAAGATTTAGATCTTAATCAAATCGAGTACGGTATAAATAACGTAAAGGTCATTTCAGTAAAAAGAAATGAATTGATAGAATCAGATATTGTTTTGACAGATGTAGAACTGGTTGTTAGGTTTAATTGATCAATCATTAATTGCATCAGCTAATATCTTTACAATTGTATTATTAGTTTCTTTATCTTTAACTGCAACTCTGAACATTCTTTCTCCAAGCCTAGGAGATGTAATGGCTACATTGCGAATATACAAACCTCTTATGCGACATTTTTCAACTAATTCTGTAGTAACGGGTCCTGTTGGTGGAATTTTGCATAGTAAAAAATTAGCAAATCCATTTATTACATCTACGTTAGCCATTTCCATCAAATCAGTTGAAAGTTTAAATCTTAATTCGTGTGTTTGTTTATAGCACTCTTGATAATACTCAGGATCTTCTAAAGCTTTTACCGCTGCAATTTGTGACAGGAGACCAATGTTCCAAGGAGGAGTCAATGCACGCAAAGATTCTATTATTTGTGACGACCCGCACAAATAGCCTGCCCTCAATCCGCTTAAAGCATAAACTTTAGACATTGATTTACAAATAACTATATTTTCAGTAGTGACTGCAAATCGTTCCAATGAATTTTCTGACCCAACATATTCGATGTAAGTTTCATCAACCCAAACTCGTGTCTTTGATGGAACTTTCCTCAAAACCCTTTCCAATACATCTCGCTCAACATATGTACCAGCAGGATTGTTTGGATTCACTAAAACGATAAGATCATAACGGTTATCAAAATAAGACTCCAAAGAAATAGTATCTAGCGCATATCCATTTTCATCATCCAACAAATATCTATCTACTTTGCACCCTATAACATTTTCAAGTATATGAGCATATTCACCATAAGTTGGATCTAGAATAAGAACTTTTGAATTTTGATTGAGCCAATTTGGTAATGCAAGGTATATTAAATCAGAAGACCCTGCACCCGGCAAAATGGATTCTATATGAACTCCTCTAGCAGCAGCTATTTTTCTTATTAAACCATCACTCTCGGTTGGAGGCGATGTTCTCGCCAACCAGGGAAGATATCCACTCAGGGCATCTATGACTTTTGGCGACGGAGGAAACCATGCATCTAAAACATCTGCATTTATAATATCTTTACTTTTTTCTAAAGAAGAAAAATCTGTGCCTATTGCATCAAAAAATGCTCCTCCATGAAAACTTGGAGCTGATTTTGTGATAGGCACTTCCATTTTCCAATCGATCCTATTAAAAATAGCTTTCAAAACATGTTCATATTTTCTTAAATTATCCCGTGCATCATTGATAGTCACTGTCATCAATTCGAAAGTCAAAGCCCCTGAGTTTACTTGTATTCCAGTATTTTTTAAACCAATTTTGAGATATAAATCTAGTAAATCAACCCTGCCGATAACAACTACTCTTGTACCACCATTAGATTCAATCCAACGCAAACTAGCGTACATTAATAAAGCTGCTATTCTACTGCCCCGACAATTTTTGTCTATGGTCAATATCCTAATCTCAAATGTTGAATCATCAATAGCAAAAGGCAAAGAATCACGGGAAAGATATTTATCAATCGAATAAGTATTCTTATCAGGTGGCGTTATACTTATAAACCCAACTACTTTATCATCTATCTCAGCTACTATATAAACATTAAATTCATCTAACGAGTCAGTTAAAATCAACTCTTCATTTTCTGCATGCTGAGACAGTTCTGTTGCATACACCGAATGACGCATACTATATATAGTTTGGCGGTCTGCATGATTCGCAAGTCGAATCTGAATTTTGTTGTCCGTTTTATTTCCTACAATCATATAGGTTTTTACATTTATTAAATTAACCGGTATATAAATATATACATAAAAATTTTATAAAATATAACCTATTATTTTTCACAACTCCATACCTTTAAAATAATTTTGCTCACAGACCTGTTCAAAAACTTGCTAATGAGTATAATTATCACAACCTAATTTGATTGTTAAACCTTTTATAAATGGTTTGAACTTACACTTAATTGGAAACAAAATTGATGAATAAATTTCCTAACTACATTAATCCTGAATTATTTGAAACAAGATATCACCGCATAAGGGAATACTTAAAGGCCAATGATATTGGTGCTTTATTAGCATATTCTACGCCTCCTGAACATAAATGGGGTCTTACTGGACATGTTTCATATTTATCCGGGTGGGCAAACCACGACAGAATATCTGACACATTCGTTGTGGTTCCAGCAGAAGGGGAAGTATGCCTATTATTTGCAGGGCTGCCCTATATGTTACAACAAATAAAGGAAGTGTCCCCTATAAAAGATTTAAGAATGGTAAAAGCAGTTGACCCTAATGCAGTAGCTGTAGATACAAAAAGCAATACAAACATTAATACCATAAAATCATTTGGAGAAGAAACTCTTTCAATATTGGATGAAAATAACCTATCCAATAAAAAAATTGCTGTTGTTGGAACCAACAACATGTCGATATTTATTTACAACCACCTAAAGGAGAGTTTTAAAGAAAAATTTTTAATACCTCAGACAGATATTGTCGCCGAACTTCGTTCAGTAAAATCATCAGAAGAAATACAAATGATAAAACATGCCGCCCGTTTAGGAGACATAGGATTTGAAACTTTACAATCTCAAGCACGACCCGGAATCCATGGGATTGAATTGGTAGCAGAAATGGAGAAATCTGCAAGACAATTAGGAGCTGACCACGCTAAATATTGGATGTCGTCAGGCCCCCCGACGACTTGGGAAGTATGCAATTTAGACATTAAGCCACACCTAAGAATATTAGAGTCAGGGGATTTTATTAATGTATGTTCTTATATTGTTTATAAAGGGTACTGGAGCCATGGTATGAGAATAGGAGTTTTGAATGGAGATATCCCAAAATACCACAGAGATATATTTAACATAGCAAAGAATGCCCAAGACGCAGGGTTGGATGTCATTAAACCTGGGGTGCCAGTTGGAAATATAGCAAAAGCGATTAGAGAAAATGCATCGCATCACAACTGGTCACTAATGGGAGGCAGAGTTGGACATGGCTGCGGACTCGACTATAGCGAAAGACCTATCCCTGCTGAAAGCAATAAAGACCTGCTTCAGGAAAATAACACAATAATCATCCATTCAGCATTTTCTTTGCCGGATTCAGGCAAAATGTTCGTTCCACTAGGAGATCAATTCCAAGTGACCCAAAACGGAATTGAATTTTTGATGCGATTCCCAAGAGAAATAGTCCAATTAGGAAACTAACCCACCCTTTTTGATTTACCTGGAATTGATGGCTGTGCCTTAGCAACCTGCCCCATAAACCATGACCCTACACTTCTATAAGGCACCCACCTGTTTGTAATTTTTTCTAATTCATTAATGTTTGGTGAAACTCCATTGAAATAGGTCAATTTGACACCTCTCATTAGTCCCGCATCTTTTGGTGAAAAAACATCCAACCGCTTTAGCGCAAATAACAAAAACATTTGGGCAGTCCATACACCTACCCCTTTGATTTTGACAAGATCCATTATTACATTTTCATCCGGCTCATTTATCATGGCCTTCAAAAATCCCGGGGTCTTCTTAATTTGATATGCTAATCCCTTTATATAATCCGATTTTGCTTTGGACAATCCACAGTTCCTTAATTCTTCGTAGGATGATTTAATGAACATATCAGGATCGAATTTTTCAACTGTACCCAACTCATATAATTTTCCTTTGATATTTTTTGCCACTTTGACAGACAATTGTTGCGAAATAATTGAATTCACCAAACTATCAAATAAATTAATTTCTGGTATTAATGAGTTTAGTAGCGTGGGTTTTCCATATAATTCAATCAACTCAATCATGTTTTTATCGTTAGATATTAAATGTTTTTTAATTTTTCCCCAGTCGCACATAATCTAGATATATTTTTCTCCCAATGAGTAGTATCATTCAGTGTAAATTGTAACATGCAAGATTTTAGCCTAAAGCAATAACGAAAAAAACCCATGAGCAATAAACTTTAAATACAAATGATGAATCTTAACAAAAATATTCCAGAAGAAAAAATATTCTTTTTTGACAATCAATCTATCGAATTGGTTCAAGATTTAAAGCGAACGGTTGAAATACCCAATAAATATAAAGAGCCTGTCATTGTAAAAGATAAATCTTGGGAAAGGTTGCCGTACGTTGCTAACTCCGTTTGGACAATAATACAAGATTCACAGACCGGAGAATTCCATTGCTGGTATGAGGATTGGGACGTAAATCCAACCGGTTTAATTGGCAGTAAAGCAGACATCCATGATCCATCAGTTGCGAGAAGCAGACTTTGCTATGCTAAATCAAGCGATGGTTTCAAATGGTTAAAACCAGAGTTAAACTTATTTATACATGAAGGGGCCAAAACCAACGTTATTTTAGGACCTTCCTTTGATAATAACACTGATTTTGGCAGTATCCATTGTCCAAGCGTTTTGGAAGATCCTTTAGAAAAAAACCCATCCAAAAAATTCAAAATGATTTTCCAACACGTCCTTCCAGATGACAGGAATCAATTTCTTATACAGGACAACGCAGGCCGCTTTGAAAATTTACAAAGCCCGATGAGATTGGCTTTCTCTCCAGATGGTATCAATTGGGAAATCGACCCTCAAATTTTAAATTTTGGTGGACTCGGACCAAAACTAGGAGATGTTGTAGTTATTTCATTCGACCCAAAATTCGGTAGATACGTACTTAATACTCGTCATCCAGATGCATGGAAAATAGATTATGGGAACTTTTATCCAGACAACAAAACTTGGACTATTCCATATTTCCCAAACACTCTGGCTCAAAACAATAAACGAAGAATATTCAGAACTTATAGCTACGATTTATTTAACTGGACACAATTGGAAGAAATATTAGCTGCAGACTCGACGGAGGATAATTTAGATGACTCATTTTATTCAATGAGTTCATGGATGATTTCATCAACTAGACCAGAAACATCATTACACCCATCACGTCAGTTTGATTTATATGTAGGATTGGCAAATGTTTTTCATCAGGTTGACAATACCTTAGATGTACAATTGATATTCAGTAGAGACGGACATAATTGGAACCGTACAAACAAACGCCAACCTTTTTTAAATAATGGTCCTTCAAATAGTTGGGATCAATATCAGGTGGCGGTTCCGAGTACACCAATAACCAAAAATGATAAGACTCTTATTTTTTATGGAGGGTCAAACACTCACCACGACTGGTGGATAACTGGAGCAAGAGAAAATTTAGATATCCCTGAAGCAAAGGATACTTCTTTGGTATCTCATGGAATAGGCATAGCTGAGATTGGTTACGATAGATACATATATCTTGAACCAAACAATCTTAGGGAGGGTCTTTTAGTGACTAAGCCTTTACAAACAGGCAATCAACATTTAATTGTAAACGGTCAATGTAATAAAGATGGGTATATATCTATAGAACTACTTAATGAAAGTGGTGACATTATAAATGGATTCAGTAAAAATGATGGGAAAGTTTTTGATGGCGATTCAATTGAACACGAATATCAATGGTCGAATACAAATAACCAAACCCTACCAGATTGGGTTATTTTAAGAATTTGGATGAAAAACTGCAAACTCTACACCCTTAAGTGGGAATGATAATATCAATAAATAATATGAATTTGGGAGCAAGTATTTGGAATTATTTGTATTTTTGATATTAAGTATATTCTCTTATTTAAGTGGTTCATTAGTGTGGGCAAAAATAATCACAAAATTATACAAAAAAGATATAACTGAATTTGGCACACATAATCCCGGTACAGCAAATTTTTCAAGAGAGTTTGGTTCAAAAGGGGCTATAGCAGTTTTTGCTGGAGATCTATTTACTTCTTGTTCAGTTTTTACGATTTGTCTATTTGCAATAAATAAATTTCCAAGTTACGGAATAACTCATCAGATCATCTTAGGATGTTTGATATTGTCAGGTACGTTTTTCCCAATATTTTTTAGATTAAAGGGGGGCACTGGGCTCGCCAAATATCTAGGAATATCTTGCGCAATTAACCCACTTAGTTTTATATTTATATTCCCGTTTATCCTCATTGTTTTTTATAAAACACGCAATTTTGCAATATTAGGAACCGTTCTTGTTGTGTTAGTAACTTTATCTTCAGCTATCGTAAATTACGAATACAATATTTTTCCTTTGAGTTATTCATACCCTGACATGAATGGATTATATACATTACTCGCTTGCGGATTATTAGTATTCATCAAAGGAATGCACCAATACAAAGGTCACTTATTTTACGATTAAATCAATCTTTATCGCAATAAGCTATTTTATGCAATGATAAACAAAACCAGGAGGTATATTACTCCATACAATTTTGGTTTTTTCAACTTTCCTGAATTTTTCTTTTATCGCTTTTTTAAACCTTCTTCCAGGAGGAAACACTAATCCTTGCAGTAACGCAATAGTAAGAAATTCCCCGCCTTCTTCTAAAGAATCATATACTTCATCCAACAAATCCACCTGCACATCCTCCGCTAATGCCCCCCAAGGCAAACCAGAAATTATACAATCGGATTTAACTTGATTATGCTTTGTAAGATATTTTTTTATGTCCTTTGCAGATGCATGATATACAGTAGCTTTGGGATTATTTAATTTAGTTTCTTTAACAAATTCTTCGTTAATTTCCAAAGAAAAATATTCACTAGTTTCGGGAATATTATTCATCATTTCCCTCGTAAACACACCGGTACCAGGTCCCAACGCTCCAACACATCTCTTATTACTCAAATTGGCCGTTTCTACAATCAATTTTGATAATTTCTTAGAGGTAG
>CAYPYC010000038.1:4333-8439 GCA_964414905.1 uncultured Dehalococcoidia bacterium | reverse complement strand
TTACTCTTAGAGCAGAAGGCTCAGATGGAAGTCTAGCCAGCGTACCTGTAAGAGTAGCAGCGGCATCACCTGCTGCACCAGGACCGGCCGCATCTGCTAGCGCAAGCTTAACAGGTGGCTCAGTAGTTAATGAAGGTCAAATAACTGTTCACGCAGCAGGATTCAGAGGCGGAGAAGGTATCACATTCATAATACAGACTGGTACCACAGCTGATGGAATACCTCAGTTCACCCCATTACAATCTGGTGTCGCCACTGGTGGTGGAACACTTGAGAAGAAAATGTCTATACGTACAGGCGCTGGACTTTTCACATTGAGCGCTATTGGTGCTACAGGTACAACAGCAACTTCCGCAGTAACTGTAACAGCAAAATAAAATACGTATATACGTATAGTAGTTAAAACAAAAAACTCGCCGGTAAAATAATTCCGGCGAGTTTTTTATTTTCTAAATCAAATTTAATTAATTTCGGTTGTAACTTATAATCCCCTACAAAATCAAATAACTTATTCTGATACTATAGAAAATTAGAATTACATCTTACTAAGTCAATTTAACAATCAGTTTCTTAACCCTTCGACCAACTGTTTCCTTGACTTCAACATTTATTTTACCAATAGATACATTATCACCAATACTAGGAATCTTACCCAGTCTTTGATAAACCAAACCACCTAAAGTATCAAACCCATCTCCCTCTATATCAACAGACAATAATTCATTAACTTGTTCTAGGCTGGTTTTACCATCTATTATGAACATGCCCGAATTAATTTTTTCTATTTCAGGGTCGCCGAAATCAAATTCGTCTTCTATTTCTCCAACTATTTCTTCTAGCAAGTCCTCAATCGTAACTATACCCGCTACCCCACCATATTCATCCATAACTATGGCTATATGAACTTGTTCTTGTTGGAATTGAGTTAGTAAATGATCTAGCATTTTAGTTTCTGGCACAAATAATGCAGGCCTTATCAAATTAGGCCCAATTTTTTTATTTATACTCGTTGGATCTTTTAATAATAATCCCAAAACATCTCTAGCATAAGCTATTCCTTTAACACGATCAATTTCATCATCGTAAAAAGGAATTTTACTGTGTCCTGAGGAAAGCATTAATTCTGAAATCCTCCTCAATTTAACATTTATAGCAGAAGAAATAATATCTACCCTGGGAATCATTATTTCCCTGACAATAGTACGATCAAGACGAAAAACACCCTTTATCATACGTATTTCATTGTCATCTAGCTGGTCTGATTCTATGTTTAATTCTGAATCATTCTGGTCAGCTTTAGTATCATTTTGAGATTTTTTCAACCTCAACAATTTACCTAACAAATCATTCGAAGATACCAAAGGATTATATTTTGTTATCCAATTCATGTCCCAATATTTCATATCAATATATTTAAGTTGTTTTAGAAATAGGCCTTGCTGGTACCCCAACTACACACGAACCCTCATCGACGTCATGTATAACAACAGACCCTGCTCCCGTTGAAGATTTATTTCCAATCTTAATTGGAGCTATTAACATAGTATCTGACCCAATAAAAGCTCCATTACCAATTACGGTTTTATTTTTATTTCGCCCGTCATAATTACAAGTAATTGCTCCAGCTCCTATATTTACTTTATCCCCTACCAAAGCATCTCCAATGTAACTAAAATGAGAAGATTTTGTTCCTTTACCTAATCTACTTCTATTCACTTCAGCAGATGTACCTAAATGAACGTCATCATCCAAATAACTATTATTCCTGACATTACTAAATGGCCCGATATTAACATTATTACAAACAATAGAATCATTTAATGTCGAAGAAACTACATTGCAATTATCTCCAATCTTGGAAAAAGCTACAATAGAATTAGGTCCTATTGTGGAACTTGAACCTATTTGAGAGTTGCCTAATATATGTGTGTTCGGTTTTATTATTGAATCTTTACCAATTTTTGCATCATAGTCTATATAAGTTGCTTTACGATCTTCAATAGTAACACCTTCCAACATCAACTGAGTCAATATCTTGTCTCGTAAAACTGTATTACCAATCTCTAGATCAAATTTGTTGTCTATACCAAATTCGACCCCATCAATAATCTTATGATTAATTGTCTCTACCAATTCATTTTCGTTTGATAGTAATTCGATAATATCGGTCAAATACACTTCGCCTGATTTTGATTGTTCAACTTTGTTCAAATAAGTTTCAAGAAGATTCTTTTTAAAACAATAAACACCACTATTTATTTCAGTAAGACCCAATTCTTTATCATTGTCACTACCTACTTCGACAATTCCTTTCACAGCACCATTTAGGTCTCTAATAATCCTACCTAATCTTTTTGGGTCATTTAATTCAGACGTCAACAAAGTCACTGCTGCATTAGATTTAATATGCATAGTTACCATCGAATCTATTGTAGAGCCTTCTATAAGAGGTACATCTCCATGAATCAAGAAAATGTTTTCAGCATTGCAGTATTTTAGAGCTGTTCTAACAGCATCACCTGTTCCTTTGGGTTCAGTTTGTACAGCATATTTTACTTTTTTAGTAACTGCCTTTTTTATCAAGTCATATTTCGGAGGGACAACAACAATATATTGGCCATCAATAACTGAACAAACATTTGCCAAAACTAAGTTCAGCATTTCCTTACCACATAATTTCTGAAGTACTTTAGGAGTACTAGACATCATTCTAGTCCCCTTACCTGCAGCTAAAACTATTATTGCCCAATTGATCATATTATATTTAAACAAATTCGCCTGCTACGGAATCTTCCGTAAAACAGGCGACCATAACTTGTATAATGTTTATTCAATTTGTGCAATATGCTATCAGCGGGCTAGGAGCAGTGTCAATCAATTTAAAGTTAACCAAAATACAAGTGTAAGTCATATTCTCAAGAGACCGTTATATTGATAAAGTAGAAACGTTTTATTATCAATTTAAAATACTGATGACCATTTTAAACCTAAAAAGGAGATAAACGTGAAATTTAAAGTAATCGTACAGGCTGGGTCAGTCTATAATCATTCAAATTATGATTTAGAGAAAGAAATCTTGGATCCAATAGGTGCTGAATTAGTTGAAGTAAAAAGTGATAATAAAAATGATTTTATAAAAGAAGCAAAAAATGCAGATGCTTTAATAGCAGGCAAAATGCAATTGTCTAAAGAAATTATTGAGTCGCTCGAAAACTGTAAAATCATATCTATTGGCAGTGTAGGAACGGATACAATAGACATTTCAGCAGCTACTGAAAATGGCATCCCTGTCACAAATGACCCAGACACATTTATTGATGAAGTTGCTGACCATACACTGACACTGATTCTATCCACTTATAGAAGATTAACTCTTCTATACCAAATGTCCAAAGACGGTAGATGGAAAGAAGCACGCCCATATCTGTACCAATTCCCAAGATTAATGGGACAATCCTTAGGATTAATTGCATTTGGGCATGTGGCCAGGGCCGTAGCTAAAAGAGCAAAACCCTTTGGCTTTAACATTCTGGCGTATGACCCCTATATATCTGAAACTACGATATCAGATGCAGGAGCAATACCAGTCAATTTAGATGAACTACTCAAATCATCCGATATAGTATCAATGCATGCACCAGGATCTGAAGAAACCGATCAAATGCTTCAAGAAAACCATTTCAAATTAATGAAAAAAACAGCATTGTTCATAAATAATGGAAGAGGATCAACGGTTGATGAACCTTCTTTAATCAAAGCATTAACAGAAAACTGGATAGCTGGTGCTGGGCTTGATGTATTAGCTCAGGAACCTCCTGACCTAAAAAACCCTTTGTTGTCTATGGATAATGTTATAATCACGCCTCATGTGGCCTCCGCTTCATCTAGATTCGAACCCCAAAGAAGAATCAGGGTTGCAAGAGAAATAAGATTAGCGCTATTAGGGAAATGGCCAATCGGCTGCGTGAATCCATCTGTATTGGAAAATACTAATCTTAGGCGGTGGCAACCATATTCAACTAATCGAGGTCCTGCACGATAACTATCTCGGTTGTTAGAGCTTAACTTGAATGTTACAATCAAATTTTATTGAAATGAATTTTATT
>CAYPYC010000038.1:0-4233 GCA_964414905.1 uncultured Dehalococcoidia bacterium | reverse complement strand
CTCTCAGTTGATTCATAGGATAGTAGTTCTAAGGAGGTAATTCCCAAGTGGGAAATATAAATGTAGCAATTATCGGCGTAGGGAATTGTGCTTCCTCGCTCATACAAGGTGTTTATAAATATAAGGGTTTAAAAGAGAAAGATAAAGTACCTGGAATAATGCATCCGGTGATGGGTGGGTATTCAATTGAAGACATTAATTTTGTCGCAGCATTTGATGTAGACAAAAACAAGGTCGGCACGGATATATCAGAGGCTATTTTTGCTGAACCTAATAATACGGTGAAATTTCAAAAAGTACCCAAACTTGGTATTGAAGTCCAAAGAGGCATGACTCACGACGGTATAGGTAAATATACAAATGATTTGATTAAAAGGGCAGAAGGACCAACTGCAGATATAGCTCAGACTCTTATTGATAGAAAAGTTGATGTCTTGATAAGTTACTTGCCGGTAGGCTCAGAAGAAGCAACCAAATGGTATGTAGAACAGGCCATATCAGCAAAATGTGCTTTTATAAACTGTGTGCCAGTCTTTATAGCTAGTGGAGAAGGAGATTATTGGCAAAAAAGATTTAAGAGTGCAGGAATACCTATAATTGGCGATGACATAAAATCTCAAGTAGGAGCTACCATCGTCCATAGAACCCTGACTAGGCTATTCCAAGACCGTGGCGTACACCTAGAAAGAAGCTACCAACTTAATTTTGGTGGTAACACTGATTTTCTAAACATGTTAGAGCAAGAAAGACTGAGCTCCAAAAAAATATCCAAAACAAATTCCGTAACTTCCCAAATGGATTATGACATCGGCAAGGAAAACATCCATATAGGCCCTAGCGACCATGTTCCTTGGCTCCATGATAGAAAATGGTGTTATATAAGAATGGAAGGAGAAAGTTTTGGTGATGTGCCATTAAACTTGGAACTAAAACTCGAAGTTTGGGACAGCCCAAACTCAGCGGGAGTAGTGATTGATGCTCTCAGATGCGCCAAAATCGCGCTTGATAGAGGATTATCAGGTCCAATTTTAGGTCCTTCAGCATACTTCATGAAATCACCTCCTGTACAATATACAGATTCAATAGCACGTGAGATGGTAGAAGATTTCATATCTAACGAAGCATCTAACCAAGAATATTCTTTAGACACAAATAATAAATCATCCACAAAATAACCAGATTGATTTTAAAGAATACATCTTAGATCTATCACATCATGCATCGCAAACTTAATATAGCTCTAGTATCTGCGTATGATTATGCGCTACCTAGTGGAGTTAACAACCATATAGAGAATCTTGCAGCCCAACTAAAATCTATAGGGCATTCAATCACAATATTTGCGCCTTGCTCAAACTTGACCCCAAGAAAAGATTTCATTCCTGTGAGTAACTCTGTTCCCATACCAACAAATGGTTCTATAGCTAGAATCTCTTTATCTTTTTCTTCTTTTCCTAAAGTTAAAAAAATACTTCTTCACAATAATTTCGATATCGTACACCTACACGAGCCATTTGCAGGCTTAGTTCCTTTAGCATTTTTACAATATTCTAAATCGGTCAACATAGCTACTTTTCATTCATTGAGAAATTCTAAATTTAATTCAGTATTCAAACATCTAAAAGGAGCTAAATTAGTTAATAAATACTATAAAAAACTTGATGGTAGAATTACCATTTCTGATGCCTCAGAAAAGTTTATATCAGAGCATTTTGAAGGTAAATTTGAAATAATACCAAACGGCATAAATATAGAAGATTTTTCTAAACATTTACCACCAATAAAAGAAATTCAAGATGGTATGACTAATATTCTATTTGTTGGAAGAATGGAAAAGCGTAAAGGTTTAAAATATTTATTGTCAGCATATGGACAATTGAAATGGAACAAGCCCAAAACACGATTAATAATATTAGGCTCTGGCACATTAGACAAAGAAACAAGTCAAATAATATCTTCTAGAAACCTAGATGATATTCTCTTCGTAGACCATGTCACTAATTCAATTAAACTGAGATACTTTAAAACATGTGATATATTTTGTTCTCCAGCTATAGGCAACGAAAGTTTTGGTATAGTTCTACTAGAGGCAATGGCATCAGGAAAACCAATTATAGCTTCAGATATACCAGGGTACAAAAGTGTGATAGAAAACAATAAACAAGGTATATTAGTCCCAGCGAAAAATGAAACAGCTATAGCTTCATCTATTTTAAAACTTTTAAACAATCCTGTGCTTTGCAATGAATTAGGACAAAATGGACAGGAAAAAGCTAAAAAATATGACTGGCCAATAATAGGAAAGAAGATACACAACTACTATAACGAAATTCTATCTAGTAAAGTTAGCTAAAGACAATCAGGTATATTAATCCAACTTATATAGATATTCAAAGGAAGACAATGATTCTCAACTGGTTTAATAAATTTTTCTTAATACCCATAGTTAGGCTATTTGTATTTGCAAAAATTAAACCAAATCACATAACTTTGTTGGGCCTGATTTTTGCTATTGTCTGTTTTTATTTACTAATTAACGGTATGTGGTTAATTGGTAGCTTAATCCTTTTATTCTCCGGTTTTTTCGACATGCTTGATGGCGCTATAGCAAGGTATTCCAACAATGCCACTTTGTTTGGAAAATTCCTAGATTCCTTTATTGATAGAGTATGCGAATCTTTGATTTTATGTGGAATCCTTATATATTTCATGTTTAGCGAAGTGAACAATATAACCTCGTTGCTAGCTTACACAACCATCTGCGCCTCAATAATTGTCAGCTATAGTAGGGCCCGAGCAGAAAGTTTAGGAATAGAATCTAAAGAAGGTTTTATGACAAGAGCTCCGCGGGTTTTGTCCCTTACTATCGGTTTATTAATATTTTCATTTTCCCAAAATTCCATAGTTTTAAGTTTGAGTATTATTGACATAACTTTATTATTTATAACCATTTCATCTGTATTCACAATCATACAAAGAGTAATTAATGTTAAAAAACAGACGACACCCGTTAATAAATAGCACTCATAAGGAGTACAAGTATGACTGTTTTAGATAAATCAAATCTAGATGGTCTAACTGCTAAATTCGAATCTCATTTAAATTCTACTGTTTCTTTACAATTATTTACCCAAACTAGCTCTGAACTCATTATCCCTAGTAGAAAATGTGATACATGTACAACAACCCAAAAAATATTAACTGAGATTTCAAATATTTCGAACAAGATAAACTTGGAAATAATAGACTTTTACAATAATGACAATCCATCAACAGAATTAAAGATAGATCGCATCCCTGCTACAGTAATTGGACAATCTCGCCGCGCCATTTTTTATGGTATGCCTTCGGGCTACGAATTTTCCACATTGATTAATTCTATAATCAATTCGTCTCTAGATTCTCAAAACTTAAATAAAAATTTAATTAAAAAGCTTGAAGTAGTACAAAATCCCATACATATAAAAGTGTTTGTAACCCCATCTTGTAAATATTGTCCCAAAATTGCCGAACTATCTCTTTCACTAGCTATGCAATTCAGCACTATAAAAACCGAAATAATAGAAATACAGGAATATCCAGATTTAGCCAATAATTATGGTATCTCAAGTGTGCCGGTTACCGTTATTAACGATAAAATCCAATTAGATGGTCAAATTTCTTCAGATACTTTGGTTGAAGCCATAGTGAAAATTGATGATGAAATCAGGATATCTTAAATTTATATGTTTATTACCTCATTACATAAACTAATGCCGAAATATTCTAAAATATTGTTTTTGCTAACACTAATTTTCTTAATAAATATTTCTCAAACAGCGAATGTGGTTACAGCAGATCAAACAGGACAAAACCCTATAAGTGTTAAATCATCTTTAATAACAAGTGAATTCCCTAAAGGTATTTGGTTGGATATTGAAGTTGTTTCTGAAAGCAAAATCACAGAAATATCTTCTAGGTTAAAAATAGGACAAACAAAAGGTACAACTTACAATTATTTATGCTTAAACGAACAAAATAAAAATCCCGAGTCGTGGCGTTGTAAAGATATTGTACCCAGTAAAAACATAAAAGCAACTCTGTTTTGGAGAACAGACACTTCTGGGAAATATATCCCCCAAGGCACTTTAATTGAGATATCTTTTGAAATCAAAGATGAAAAAGGCAATGTTTTAACAACTCCAACAACAAACTTTGTATGTGATGTTGGTGAATCTACATTCCAAGTTGGAT
>CAYPYC010000037.1:0-8525 GCA_964414905.1 uncultured Dehalococcoidia bacterium | reverse complement strand
GACCGATTTGTTGTTTATAACATTAATAGACTTTACTGCCTTACGGTAATTTTTTGCAGTTCTATAGCTTCCGAATTTTGATGTTCTTCCTTGGCGCCAGTGAATAGAAGATATCCCCAGTTCATCTTTCCAAACACGAATCCTTTTGTAAAGTGAATCCGGATTATCTAGTAACCCATCACCTTCACCAAAAGTCAAATGGTCTCCCCAAGATGCGCTAGCAATGTTATTCGGATTCATTTTATTATCCTAATTGCATTCAATCTTTTACCAAAACTCCAGACTCCAACAATATTTTCCTGTTGTTGACAGCATTTTCGTAATTAGGATTTATAGCTATTGCAGAATTGTAGTCAACAAGGGCTTTTTCATATTGTTGTAATTTAATATATGCGTTGCCTCTATAATAATAGGCTTCAACAAAATCTGGATTCATGTCAATTGATTTGTTGTAATCATTTATACCTTTGTCATATTCTTCTAATAAGTTGTAAACATTGCCTCTATTATAAAAAGCCATCGTTAGAAATTCGGATCTGTCTGGGTTTAATAGTATTACCTGAGTAAAATCATCTATCGCTTTAGTGTATTTCCCAAGCTTTACGTAAGCGAATCCTCTGTTGTAAAAGACTTCAGCAAAATCCGGCTTTACTTCGATAGCTTTATCAAAGCTATCAATCGCATTTTGATAATCACCAGAATTGGCAAAATCAATTCCTTGATCATAATAAATTGATTCAACAACGAAAATTGTTTCATTTTCAGATGAGTCATCACTGGTTTCAGACGAATCACCACAAGCAAAATGAAGCCCTACAACCATCAAAATCATTATCAAAAACACATTTCTAATCTGCATATTACGATCTACTTAAGATATTACCCAATTCATACTATTCCATATTTATTACTATATTGTCTGGACCACGAGTCAGAAATTGTTCGCATGGAATATCATATGGGTTTTCTTCAATATGCCAAGTATTGGCAGGAACAAAAAGATAATCGCCTGGCCCTGCTTCCACAGAATCTTTAAAGTCCTCACCATAATACACCCTAACATATCCCGAAACCACATATGCTGCCGTTTCAGCCTCTCCATGATGATGTGGAGCACAGGTAACAGTACCAAACCAAATTTTACTCGCCCCAGTAGATCCTTTGTGTATAGCAGGTTTTCGTATCATTCCAGGAGTCTGCGCTGTTTCACTTGCTGGTAGTGTCCCACTAATCACTTTAGGAACTTTGCCATTTACACTTTTTTTCATAATATATGCTCCTTTAATAACGTAAACCCTTTTATAATCTATATAATTTAAGAAATTGCGTTAACATTTTGATTACCTAATTGAGGCCAAGCTGCGGGAGCGCAAGCCTTTTCTAGTCGTTTTTCTATAGGTAGATTTTCATCCCAATTATATGCGATTAAACGCTGACCATTAACTGCTTTCGAATCTTCAGACGCTAACCATACTACTGGGGATTGCATTATTTCAGGCTTAATCAGCGTTTCCATTGTATTTTTAATTCTAACAGGAAGTAAATTGGTATCGGTTGTTCCACCAGGTATTAATGCATTAGCAGTAACACCGGTACCTTCTAATTCTCTCGCCATTAAACCAATAAAAGCCTCATGTGCTGCTTTAGATGGACCGTAAGGAGCCATACCTTTACTATACATGGTGTCTAAGCTGGTAGTAATTCCTATAATTCGACCCCATTGCTGAGAAATCATATGTTTGACCGTTGCTCTGACCATATTGAATGTCCCATTTACATTAATATCAATAACTTTACTCCAAGTGCTGGAAGGTATATCCCAAAAGTTAGCAATATATGGTTTATTATTAATGTTCTGAGAATTATCGCTTATCTCAGATGGGATCATTATCCCAGCGTTATTGATTAATATATGAACGGCTCCAAAAGTGTTTATTGTATTTTCTACAGCTTCCTCGGCACTTTGAGGGTTTGATATGTCACAAATTTGAGTTAGCAAACATTCTTCGCCACCAATCTTTTCAATTTCTGTTGAAGTTTGTCTCAAGCTAATGCCATCAATATCTAGCATAGCAACTTTAGCCCCTGCATTTATTAATGCAATGGTCATTACACGACCTAATCCAATCTGGCTCCCGGCTCCAGTAACCAGTGCTACTTTTCCAACTAACGGCAGGTATGCCATCTCAGTAATCTCAACTTATAATATTTCTGTATATTCGTACAAAGGTTCAATGTACATATTGATTAATATTGCTCTAATCGTTTTGCTAATTCTTCGGTTGATATAGCTTCTAAAGATTCGTACATTTCCTTAGGAGTTAATACTGGTCTCACCTTATTAAGAAAAGAATCCAAAATTGTTTCTGGTGTTAAATCAGAAGTATCAAACTCTATTTTATTTTCGATATTCGATTGCTGAAACTCATATGAAAATTCATCTTGTATCTCGTCAACTTGATAAGGTTGAACTAGTTGATACTTATGAGGATTTGATTCCATCCTCTCTTTGATTACATCAGAATCAGCTTTCAGGTTTACTAATATTGTATCTGCCGGAAGTAGTGTTTCTACATAACGATGGTAATTAACTCCAATGTCAGGATGATAATATCTAGGCCCATATATTTTTTCTTCAATATGGAATCCTCCCAAAATACAATCATTACTCCTCATTAGAACGTCAATATGATAAAAAATCACCATCCTCTGAAACCGTTCCTTTAAAACTGGTGATAGATTAGACATAGTCTTCTGATCCTCAGGCGACATAGTCACGTCCGGGATTGTAAAGTCTCCATCGTCCATATGAAAATGTTTGCCTAGAGGAGCTCCCCAATCCTTAAGGTTATTTGCAAGGGTAGTCTTACCTACGTATTCACAACCAATCAATATTAATCTCATGCCAATTTTTCTCCCAAATCGAATCAATCCGAATTTAAATTCACGAATCAAACTTGAGCGTAAAACTACCATATTGTAAAGGCACCATCAACTATAAATCCTGCCTGTAATCTAGGATCTTGTATCAGAAGCTATCAGGGTAAAGTCAACTTTCATCAGACTTTAATCAACTTCATGTTAAAATCATTACACCCCATAATATTCTTTTAATCGTTTCAGCAATCTAATTAATTCCTTTCTAATTTCTCTTATATATATTTGAAAGACAAGTATTGACTTGTTTTTAAGCTCAATATAACCTCGAACAGACTTCCGTTTGAATCGAAATAATTACAAAAACATAATCAGGATATCAAAAATGGACTTAAAGCTAACAGATTTTCAATTAGCACATTACAAAACATTTGGATTCATCCAACTTAAAAATGTCTTAAATGATAATGAACTCAAAACAATAAATTCCGAATTTGAATCGGGTTTACAAGCTGCTCGTAAAAACAGTCCGGAAGTTGAAGAGAACCTACCATTACAATGGTCAACTCTTAAACCTGAATTTCCTGTTACCTCTGGCCTGATAGAAGACCCTAGGATATGCGGAGTTGCTGAACAATTAATCGGAAAAGATGCGATACCTGTTTTTTCTAACGGTAACCGGTGGGTTACAAATACATCTTGGCATCCCGATAGCCCTAATGTTGAATTGAGATGCGTCAAGATAGCATGCTATCTTCAGTCTGTAAGGTCAGATAGTGGCGCTCTAAGATTTATTCCTGGATCACATAAAGATGAACTTAATCAAGAAATAACTACATTGTTAAATGAATCAAATCCAGACCTTAATGATGTCCCTTCTCATGTATGCAATTCTGAACCTGGTGACATAATAGCTTTTGACAATCGTCTATATCACGCTGCCATCGGTACCTCTAAAGATAAAAGACAACTGACGATGAATTTTATGCAAACACCCAAAACTAATTCCGCCCAAATGGAAAGTAAAAATTTAGCGAATCAGATAGTCGAAGTATATAATTTGACAAAAGCTCCTACTCCGTTCTATGCCCCTGAATGGGTAGCTAATCCTTCGGGCAATGAAAGACGCCAAAGAAGTGTAGATTGGTTAAAATCCATGAATTTGGTCTAAATACGAATCATACCTGCATACTGTACAATCACTTCCACATCCTCACCTATAAGAGGACTGACCATTCGGTTCGCCCTTGAATCCAATTTAATATCCAATATATTGTGACCTTTACGAGGTAAAACTGTCTCAAGAGTAAATTCAAGCCATTGGCCTGAATAAGAATTAATTCGATTACCAAAATTTCTTACTAACGGCTCATCGGCAAGAGATTCACCATTTAGCGTAATCGTAAGCTTATCATTTAATACCAAATCAGAAATTTGGATTTTGAGAGTGACCTGACTTATCGAGTCGGAATTTGTCTCAAAATCATCTGAGATATAAAACGGGATTCCATAAATAGTGTCGGTATCAGAATAAGCAATTTCCAGAGGTAGAGGCCTTTTATAACCAACTAATTCTGAATAGTGACTTCTCCTACCAGCACAATAATGCTTATTCGATTCCTTCACCAAATTAGGCTCACTCAATTCCCTTAAAATTCCTTTCTGTGTTTCACCCAGAGGCCATTCAAGCCACATCGTATACATTCCATCTGCACCTCTATCCCAACAATTTGACGCTGCCGCGCGAATCATCGAAGGGGAGGCATAAATTCTAGAATTGAGTGTCCCCGAAGGACCTTTTTGCTTGTTCCCAGGGTAGTAGTCTGGTTGCAACAATGGATAAACAGATGTATCGCTAGCATGTGCACGTTCTATTATCCAGTCGATCGGTAAATTACAATCGATAAAAGTATGAGCGTAAACCATTGGTACAACATAGTCCAATAAACCTTCCTCAAGCCAAGTAATCACATCTAGACCTGCTGATAAGTTTATCGCCTCAGTGGGATATATTCGAGCACCAATCTGGCCGGGTTCTCCAACTCTACCACGTACCATCGCAGAAACTTCTCTGACCCAATCAGTCATTACCGGCGTATACTCTACTACATCTTCATCATTAAAATACCATGAACTTCCTCCAGGCGGGGCAGCAAAATCCATCTCTATACCGTCTGTAGGGTATTCAGTCAAAAGTTCCGCTAATACATCCCGCTGATGATTCCTCACCTCAGGATGAACCCACCCCCTACCTCCAGACTTCAAATCATGAGATGGATCAATACCGGCATAGCTTCCAAGACGCATACTGGCAAAGAAATCCATACCTTTCTCATGCGCCCGGTCTATCAGGATGGCTAATGGATCAAATCCTCTATCTATCAAACTCTGCATATTGTGCCATACACGCCACTGAGCGGAAGCAGAAAATTTCTCCATATCTGCTCCAAAACGCATACCTACATTTGATGGGTAGAACAAACCACCTGACTGGACCCCATAAACAAACGTATCTACTCCTGTCCCTGCACATTCATCAACTGGTAGCCAAGCATCCTCGAGTTTCATCGGCGGATCAAAAAAGTAAAAATAGTAATGACGAGCGTCATTAAAGTATGTTGTACGTTGCCGTCTCATTATTCATCTCCCCGTACCCTACTATTTTCCAATCGGTCTAGGTCTGCCTAATAAATTCAATAGCTTATCGCTAGAATTAACCAATTCATCTTCCGGGACTGGAACTCGATTATATAAACCGAACCTAGTATATGCCCAATTAACAGCATATTGGGTTTGGAACAAGTACCTTGTGCGTGAAGAAGCATTCGGAGCTCCTCTATGCCAGCACATTGGGTCGTGTAAATAAACGTCTCCCGCTTTAGCAAAAACAGATACCGGTTCATTACCATCAAATACCACTGGTTCCTCTTTTGGAGGATTACGACCAGAATAATGGCTCTCTGGGACATACTCTGTCGGACCATATTCTATCGAATCTGTATCCGTTAAAGGAAACTGTACAGTAAACCAAAAAACAGGCATGTGCAGCTTCGAATCATGTCTTTTAATATCTTCTGGTAAAGGGAAATAGGCTTCTTCAGCATCAGTATGCCATTTATCAATCGAAAGGCCAGGTGTATTACGCAGAACATTTGCACCGCAGAATTTATTGTCTTTACCTACTACCGCTTCAGCTAAACTGAAAATAGGCTCACGTAACAACATATCCCTATATATCTCATCCAATTCTATGCAGTTCCTCAAAATAAATGGTTGCTCTTCTCCGGTAATACTATGTTTGTACAACTGCACATATTTTGGATCTCCTAATTCTGGATTAATCCTATCTCTTATATTCGGATCATCCATAAGCTGATCCGTTTTCTCTATTAACGCTTTTACCTCATTCTTTGTAAGAACATTAGGGATATGAACAAACCCATCTCGGTAAAATTTCCCCACAATTTCTTGGGTCTTTTCTCTACTGAACTTTTCACCTGCTAATATAACGCTCATTTCATCCTTCGATTAATATGATGTGAAGCACATTAGCATACAGTCATTATCCATTCAAGTATACAAGGCGATCTTTTAATAATTACCACCTCAACTAGTTAACGACTATATTGAATTATCATATACAAAACTTAATGGTTAATTCTGTGCTAATATACACCCATAATCACGTATTTTTGCTATTACCACAGGAATTATCAACCCGCATCAATCAATGATTTATACCTTAGGAGGGACTTATGAAATTTGGGCTTGATGCCGCAAATTTTGGTGACTACTCTGACCCTTTCACTCTAGCTGAATTAGCCGCTGAAGCGGAAGATGTCGGTTGGGATGGTTTCTTTGTGTTTGACCATATTCTTCCTGATGACACGCGTAAGAACCTGTTTGACCCGTGGATCATTTTAGCATCAATTGCGATGCGAACTTCAAAGATACGCATCGGTCCTATGGTCACTCCAATTCCAAGGCGTCGCCCATGGAAACTAGCGCGCGAAACGATATCTCTGGACTACCTTTCAAATGGCAGGCTAACTCTTGCCGTAGGACTAGGGGGGCCACCCGAACGTGAGTTTGAGAAGTTTGGTGAGATTTCCGATACTAAGATTAGAGCCGAGATGCTAGATGAAGGATTGGAAATACTCAAAGGGTTGTGGAATACCGAACGGTTTAATTATGAAGGAACCCACTACCAAATCCATGATGTCGTATTCAATCCGCCACCGGTTCAATACCCAAGGATACCAATTTGGATAGGATGCAAATGGCAAAATAAAAAACCACTAAAAAGAGCTGCAAAATGGGAAGGTGTTTTCCCTATACCTCACAAAGGTGAGACAATCACCCCGGAAAACCTTAGAACCATTGTTAACTATATAGAAACATACCGGGATAGGGATTCGGACTTCGATGTGGCACTTGCCGACCACGATGGCAGCAGAACATCTCAAAGCTTAGCAGCGTACCAACGTGCGGGATTAACATGGTGGATTCAGCGAATTCACAGTCCGTGGTTTAATTCATTGGATGAAGTAAGAGCCCATATTCAAAAGGGTCCACCTTCACTATAGTTAGATATAGTCGCTACAGATTCTGTAGCACTCAACATTTTGCATTTCATATATTGTCCCATGAAGAATTTAACAAAATAGTCGCCATCTGAAAAACAAAAAAGTTTACAGAAGTGTAGCCATCAAAAAAAGGTTATTAGAAATTATTGGTCAAATTTAGAACCACACTGTCATTCGGAGGAAATATGCAAAATGGAAAATTCTTTTCCATTTTGAGTAATAGTTCCAGTTATTTCAATCAAATTAATTTTATTATCTGTATCAACCCAAAGGTTTACTTTTAAACCATCAGATTCAACATTCTCAAGGATACTCTTTAATCCTGCATCATCACCATCAGCGCTTAACCCTCTATGCGAAATATTATTGATCCATTTAGAAGTTCCCTCTCTGACATTAGTAAGACTTGAAATAAAAACACTTATCTGGGGTGAATCAATTTTCCCAACTATATTAGTTTGATCAACTGCATTGATTAGTGTAAATGTTCGGGAATCAGATGACATATCCTCTGACAATTTATTGATAGTTTCGGTAACAGTTAGAATCACAGTAGGCGTAGGAGTTGGGCCATATTCTGAGCGTTCAGCTTTAGGACCAGCATAATGTGTTCCTCCAGTCCCAACGGATTTTGAACTGGAACTCTGGCACGCATTCATAGGATCTTCAAAATATATAAAGAACCCATAATGTTCAAAGTCAATAATAGGTATGCTTCCTCCACCAATAAGTTCCTTAGTTTTAAACCATGGGGAAGGCATTTCATGTAATGTATGTTGGTAAATTCCTATTACATTTCCATTAGCGTCATACATGAGAACGTGGTTGAATCCATCTTTTTGGTAATATTTCCCTCTACCAGGGGAACAAAAGAATGGGTCTGTCCATCCTTCGGATACAGCCACAACAGAATTATAAGGTATTAAATATGATGGCAGAATTGTATCGGAAACTAATGTAGATTCATAATCATTGTTGGCATCACATGATCTAGCAGGGTCAATAAGAGATATATATGGGCCATGATGCGCATCATCGAATATGCACGAACCATCGGCGTCT
>CAYPYC010000036.1:0-8563 GCA_964414905.1 uncultured Dehalococcoidia bacterium | reverse complement strand
AAATAAATCAAAACTGATTCCAAATTTTTCCCAATTATTCAAAAATTCATTATGGAAAGTTTCGACTATATCATTGGGTGACTTGCCTGTTTTTTCTGCCTGCAAAGTTATTGGCGTACCATGGGTGTCACTTCCAGATACCATTAAGACATTGTTGCCTTTTAATCTGTGATATCTTGCAAAAATATCAGCGGGCAAGTAACAACCTACCGCTTGTCCTAAATGAATAGAGCCATTTGCATAAGGCCATGCAACCGAAACTAAAATATTATCAGCCATAGTTATTTATTTCCGACTCACAAATGAAATCCGCACTTTAAAATGTTAGCATAATTGAACCCAACTAGTCGTTACATTTAGTTAAATCCGTCCATCGTGTATAAAGTGTTTTTCTCGATATCTTAGATAATTTGGCCAAATGAGGAATCACATCTTTAGAAGTTAAACCTTTTCGTTTTAATGTAACCATTAATTCTTCCGCTACATTTAATGTACCCTGATCAATATCAGCAAATTTATCATCAACTTCATTTTCAATAATTAAGGTAAATTCCCCAATTGGATTAACAAAATATTTTTCAGCTTGTGTAATGTTCCCTCTAAATATTTCTTCATGTATCTTCGTCAATTCCCTACATATTACCAAACGTCTATCACCTAAAATGACTTTCATATCAGTTAGACTATTTTTGAGTCTGTGTGGCGATTCAAAAATAACCAATGGATATGTTGAATTAGTAACTGTCAATAAAGCTTTACGCCTCGCCATTGACCTACTTGGTAAAAAACCTAGATACAAAAATCTACTTAAATCTAAACCAGAAATAGAAGCTGAAGCCGTCAAAGAAGAAGCTCCCGGTACAGAAACAACATTAAATCCACGTGTAATTGCTTGGTCAACTAATTCTTTTCCAGGGTCGCTGATGGCAGGAGTACCGGCATCTGTTACCACCGCTACATCCTGATTTTCCAAATATCCTAATACTTTAACAGTTTTATACTTAATATCTTTATTGCTATAGCTTTCTAGCGAAGCTTTTATTTCATATTTCCGCAACAACTTCTTGGTAACTCTGGTATCCTCTGCAACTATAACTTCTACCTCAGACAGTATTCTCAGAGCTCTTAAGGTAATATCTTCTAAATTACCAATCGGCGTCGCCACTACATACAAAGTAGCCATAATAAAACCTCATCTCTCTAGTTTACGCAACCTTAATTGGAATCCAAATATTTTTTTAGTAAGTGGTTACGGCAGGCAATTGAATATGGGTGAATTATAAAATTTTGCTCAATTAAGCTTTTTATTAGCATATCCATATATGCAAGAACAGCAGCATCTAAATCTGATACTGATAAAGATAGCACCTTTTCCAATTCAGGATTTCTTTTAATTTTTTCTCCGTCCAACTTATCAGCTAAAAATACAACTTTCGATACTGTACCCATGCCGGGATACCCAGTTGTATGATATCTAACAGCCTCAATTATAGATTCATCTAGAACATCAAACTTATTTTTTAACCATGATGCTGCAACCGGTCCATGAAGCAACTTGGGAACCAAGAGATAATCGTAATTCATATCGACGCACATTTTTTTACATTCATTAATCAGTTCTATTTCTGTTAAATGTTTAGCTAAATCATGAGCTGCTATTGCCAAATCTACATTATGGAAATCAATTCCATGCATAGTACTAATTTCTTTACCTACAGAACGAGCTCTATCTATATGTGATAATAAACCTTCAGGAAGTTTAACAAGTTCATCTTGAATCAAGGCTGGTAAGTTGTCTAACTTCAAACCATGCCACCAAGTTGTTCACCCCCAATAAGGTGGAGGTGTAGATGATCTACCATTTGACCAGAGTGTTTCCCTTGGTTAATTATTAATCTATATCCTGAATTGGATATACCTGTATCATTAGCCATTTTTTGAGCACTTTCAAACATTTTTCCAATTATTACATCATCGCCCACATCCATATTAATAAGCTCTTCAATATGCTTATTTGGAATTACAAGTAAATGTACAGGTGCTCTAGGAGCAATGTCTTCAATAACGAAACAATATTCATTTGAATACAAAATTTTGCTTTTGATTACACCGTTTTGTATTTTGCAAAATATACAGTCTGTTCCCATATTAATCCTCTTATTCAAAGAAATCTTTCTATCACTATCCAAGGTGTTAAAGTTAACAAAACCAATAAAAATTCAGGAAGAGAAGCTTTGTTCCTGTTAAATATTATTTTTACTCCTTGGGTCATCGCTAACACTTGCCATCCAGTTATTATCAAAAACAATCCCAAATAAACTTCATAACTAATAATTGGTAAAACCCCAACGATTTGAAATACTTTTGGGGATGAAGCCATACCACCTACTCGAACTAAATCGTACCAATTTGGGTTTGAGCTGTTATCACGGAACACTATAATACCCAAAATAAATATCAAGAAAAACCAAGTGAACCAAGCTACTATTCTGTAAAGGATATGATATGGCAACTCTGACGTAGGAATATGAAACCCTATAATCGTTGCAGATGCAGATAAAATTAATATCAATAAAGCTAAAATATATGCTTTTTTAGTTCGATCTAATTTTATTTCTGAATAAACAGTCTCATCGAGTCTTAATACCCTTATTATCCTAAATATATAGTCTCTAAATAAATTTTGTTCATCTGATTCAAAACCTGTTTTGCCATGAAATTCGTTACCACAATTCCAACAATAACTAGCTTTTGGGTCAGGTAGCAAACTCTTGCATTTTCTACATACTTTATTTTGTTTCATAGCTTGAACTTGTGATAAATACGATTATGAAGATTCTATATGGAGTTATTTCAAAGATAATATTAGCGAGTTAATTGCAATAGTTCTACTCTGACATCCCCAGGAAGCTTGAAAAATGCTATTATCGGTCCATTAGGTACATCTACCGGACCTTCCATCAGTTTTGCTCCCAATCCTATCAATCTTTCGATTTCGTATTCCATGTTGTCTACTTTTATACCAAAGTGTTCAAGTCCCCAACGAGCAGAGGAATCTGAATCACCCATCTTTTCATTGGTTCTAGCTCCTGAAATATTCACTACAGCACCATCAACTGTCTCACATCTTATAAATCTGTCTCCCCAGGGCCTAACTGCATCACTGATTATCTTGAAATTAAATGCCTTTACATACCAGTCAGCAGTTGCACCCGGATCTGCAGATTTCAAATGTATATGATCAAACTCGTACGCCATTTAGTACCTCCAATATTTGTAATTAACCTATCATACTTTTATGATTTCAAATGTTACCTAAAGTCAAATAAATATGTAAGTATTTTACTCGATTACTACCGAGCTGATTGTAAAACACTTGCAGAAAACTTTCTTATTTTACCTTCATCTTTTATTCCGTCAGTTTCAATACCACTTGAAACATCAACTCCCCACGGAGCTACTTGAGAAATAGCCTCAACGATATTATCGCAATTGAGACCACCAGCTAATATCAAATTATAAGTCGCCGATAATTTTGCTGCTATATCCCAATTGAATTTTTTTCCAGTGCCTCCATAAGAACTTGCTTCGTATTTATCTAATACAACCATACTCCCATAACTTAAAGCTAATTCTACTTGTTCACGTAATTTGGAAACGCTATTGTCAAATTGTTCATGTTCGACAACCTTTACCTGCTTTATAGTAGGAACATCAATTGCCTTTACGTATTCGTGAGTTTCATCTCCACATAGTTGTACTAGGTCCAGATTCAAATTATGGACAATTTTATTTACCCGTTCAATTGTCTGGTTTGCAAACAAACCTACTAAATTAGGTAATTTATCTCCATGGTTTTTTTTCAGTTTTTCAATTACTTTCTTAGCATGATTCATTTCTAACCGACGCCTTGCACCGGGTACAAATACGAATCCCAAGAAATCAGCACCACTTTCAACTGCAATATTGGCAGAATCATAATCTTTTAATCCACAAATTTTTAGTTTGGTCATATCAATCCACTTAACGACACTCCAGGATCAGTGGATGTCACCAAAGATTCACCAACCAAAACGGCATTAGCCCCAGCATTTTTAACTCTTTCGATGTCAACATATGAATTAATACCACTTTCACTGACTATTATTTTATCTCTTGGAATTAGTGGGGCTAATTTTTCAGTAGTTGCTAGACTAGTTGTCATTGTTTTTAAATCTCTGTTATTCACGCCTATGATTTCAGCACCTGCGCATAAAGCAATTTCCAATTCTTCTTCTGTATGAACCTCAACTAAACATTGTAGCCATAATGAACTAGCTAAACTTAACATTTCGCCCAATTGTTTAAGACCTAAAATCGAAACTATAAGTAGTATTGCATCAGCTCCATATGCTCTAGCTTCATATATCTGGTACTGGTCTACTATAAATTCTTTTCTTAAAACCGGTATACGATAAGGAGAAACCAGATTGATCACATCAACCATATCTTCAATACTTCCATCAAAATATTTCTTGTTAGTTAAAACAGAAATTGCAGCCGCACCATTATCGGCATATTGCAAGGCTAGCTGCTTATGATCATAAGCGCTATTGAAATGTCCTTTACTCGGAGATTTTTTCTTGATTTCAGCAATTATTCTTGTTCTATCTCCCATTAAAGAACCAGAAAAGTTTAATGGCGGATTTTTTTCATTAATCAATTCCACCAATTCTGTTTCTGGCTTACAGGATTTAGTATTTACTAATTCTAATTTCTTATGAGAAACTATTTCATCTAACATACACCCAACTTAATCATTAATTTATTCAATCTTTCTTTATACTTTTTGTATATTCAACGTAAGAATCCACTTGGTTTATTGCCAGTCCTTCATCGATTGCGTTAGCAGCGATTGAAACACCTTCTTTAAAGTCAGAAGCTTTGCCACACGCATATAGAGCAAAAGCAGCATTGGCCAAAACAGAATTTCTTTCTATTGTTTTGTTCCCTTCAAATATACCAATTATTTTATCTGCACTATCTTGAGCATCTTTAACTTTCAATAAACTTGATGGTTGGCGCTGAAAACCCAAATCTTCAGGTGAAACTCTATAATTTTCTATCTTCATTTCATTTAATTCCCATACTTCGGTTTCATTAGCTAGCGAAACTTCATCTAAACCATCTAACCCATAAACAACTAATGCTTTGGTGCTACCTAAAATTTTGAGTGCCTCTATAAGTTTATTCCCAATTGACCTTTCGGATACTCCGATCAGTTGATATTCAGCTCCAGCTGGGTTAGTAAGAGGTCCTAACAAATTAAATACTGTCCTGATTCCAATCTCTTTTCGAGGAGCAGCCGCATATTTCATTGAGGGATGAAACATTTGGGCAAACATAAATCCAAACCCTATCTTTTGCAAACATGACCCTACATCATTGGCATCCAATTGTATGTTAGCACCCATAGCCTCCAGAACATCCGCACTCCCAGTAGAACCAGACATGGCTCTATTGCCGTGCTTAGCTACTGTAATACCCGTTGATGAGACAAGCAAGGCTGTTGCAGTTGATATGTTTAAGGTATTAGCGCCATCACCTCCTGTACCACATGTGTCTAGAACAGAGGTGTTTATTTTTACAGAAACTGATTTTTGCCTCATTATGCTAGCCATACCAGCAATTTCGTTGGCAGTCTCTCCTTTAAAACGAAGTGCGGTAATAAAAGAACCAATTTGAGCTTGAGTAGCATCTCCATCCATAATGATTTCCATTACTTCCTTAGATTCATTTATGCTCAAATCTTTTCCATCGATTAATTTTGATATGGAATTTTTTATCACAATGACCTCCATAAATTATCAGTGAAGTGTTCTTGTAAAATTAAGATGTTAATTAAACACTTGTTATTGAATTTCGGGATATATTAACCCAGTTTCAAAAAATTGCTCAATATTTGTTTACCATGAGCAGTCATTATTGATTCAGGATGAAACTGAATCCCTTCTGTCGGATATTCCTTATGTCTGATTCCCATAATGATCCCATTATGTGTTTTTGCTGAAACTTCCAATTCTTCAGAAATGGTATCTGGAACCACTGCAAGGGAATGATATCTTATAGCTTTAAATGGATTAGGTATATTTTTAAAAACTCCTTCTCCATCGTGGAAAATATCTGACATCTTGCCGTGCATAATCTCACCTGCTTCTTTAACATCGCAACCGTATGCTGTACCAACACATTGATGTCCTAAACAAACACCCAATAAGGGTTTTATTGGAGAAAATACCTTTACAACCTCTATAGATATTCCCGCCTGTATAGGACCGCATGGTCCTGGGGAAATTATTATCCTTTCGGGATCTAGTTCATATATCTGTTCTATATCAATTTTGTCATTCCTAATAACTTTGACATCTTGGCCCAATTCAGCCAAATATTGATAAATGTTGTATGTAAAACTATCGTAATTATCTAACAGTAAAATCAATTTATTTACCTGCAGCTTTAATTGCTTCAATCATCGCTTTAGATTTACCTATGGTTTCTTGATATTCTTCATCTATTTTACTATCAGCTACTATACCTCCACCGGCTTGCACATATCCAACACCATTTTTTAAAACTATTGTTCTCAGCAAAATAGCTGTATCCATATCACCACTGTATGAAAAATATCCTACAGCACCAGCATATGCACCTCTATTTTCAGGCTCTAATTCTGCAATAATCTCCATAGCTCTAACTTTCGGAGCTCCAGAAACTGTGCCGGCCGGGAAACAAGATCTAAGAGCATCGAAACAATCCATCCCCTTTTTCAATTTACCTTTAACATGTGAAACTATGTGCATCACATGAGAATATCTCTCAACTTCCATTAGTTGGGACACTTTAACAGTACCTGGCTCACTCACCTTACCTATGTCATTCCTACCCAAATCTACTAACATAATATGCTCAGCTTTTTCTTTTTCGCTATTCATCAATTCAATTTCTGCTTTGTCATCAAGTTCTGGATCAGAATTCCTTGGTCTAGTTCCTGCGATAGGATGATAATCTAATTCACCATCTATACATTTAATCAACATCTCTGGAGATGAGCCTATTAACTGAAAATCATCTAGATGTAGATAAAACATATATGGAGATGGATTAATTCTACGCAGAGCTCTATATATTTTAAACGGTTCAGAATTTGTTGGCGTGCTGAAACGTTGAGAAAAAACCACCTGTATACAATCTCCAGCCTTTATATATTCAATAATTTTATTTATTGAATTCGAATACTCATTTTTAGTCATATTAGTTTTGGTATCTAACGTATCTTCGCTAGAACCATTTGTAATATCTTGTATCCTGTGTTTAGAATCGATTTGCGAATCCAACCTGACAACAATATCTTGTATTTTTTTAACCGCATCCATATATGACTTCTCAGGATTATCACCAAATTTAGCCAAAGACAAAATCAATATTTTATGTTCAACATGATCAAAAACCAAAATCGTGTCTGAAAACATAAAAATAGATTCAGGAATATCCAACCCACCCTTTTTGTGTTCAGGGATGTTTTCAAAATGCTTGATAACGTCATAACCTATAAAGCCAACTGCACCCCCATTAAATTTAGGAAGTTTAGGATTAGGAACAACACTTGTTTCATACAATTTTTGACGAATACAGTGTAAAGGGTCTACCGAACCATCTTTTTCATTTATGCCTGTCTTTACTACATCGTATGGATCAGTACCAATAAAACTGTAGCGTGCTATCTTATCTCCACCTTCAACACTTTCTAACAAAAATGAGTAAGGAGGCCTAGCCACTTTTAAATATACTGAAACAGGGGTTTCCAAATCCGCGTTTATTTCTTTATATACCAAAGCTGCATTACCCAAATTCTTGAGTTCTTTAAATTCAGACAAAGATGGATAAAACCCGTTTAGCTCATCATTTTCAGAAGAAATTCTCATATTTATCTCACAAATCCACCTTGTATATATATCAATGCTTTGGCAGTACCAGGCCAATTGTTTCTTTAATTAGATTTAACCTAGCCCTGCTAATCTCCTCAGCTTTTTGTGCCCCAGAAAATAAAAGTCTATCTAGTTCTCCAACATCTGACATTAATCTGTTATATTTGTCTCTTATCGGATTTATTTCTTCTATTACAACTTCAACAACTCTTTTTTTCAAATCACCATACCCTCGTGCATCTGCAAATTCAGATTCTATTTCAATTTCAGATTTTTGAGTAATCACTCTATATATACTTAAAAGATTATTTACACCAGCACTTTCAGTAGAATTCGAAAATCTAATATCATTACCTGAATCAGTGACTGCACGTTTTATCGACCTCTCTATTTCTTTATCTTCATCCAATAATCCTATGGCATGACCTCTGACATTCGAATACGTTTTAGACATCTTCACCAACGGATTATCTAGCCCCATTACTCTAGCTCCCACTTCAGCGATTATTGGTTCGGGTACAATTAAATCAGAATCGTATATACCATTGAACCTTAATGCTATGTCTCTAGCTAACTCCACATGTTGTTTTTGATCTTCA
>CAYPYC010000035.1:0-8718 GCA_964414905.1 uncultured Dehalococcoidia bacterium | reverse complement strand
CAGGTAATTGAACTAAAAGTCTATTTTCACCTAATTGTTGTATAGCAGGTCTACCTAAACCACTACGGTTGATACGTTCCTCTATACTTCGTATCAAGGCATTCATTTCATCCTTTGTAGGTGTAAAAGGTTCTCCGGTTTGTGGATCTACAGCTTGAAACCTTAAGTCACTTCCTCCTTGGAGATCCAATCCAAGATTTAATCCAAGTATAGATTCACTCCCAATAGTGAAATCTCGAATAGTTATAGTTTTATTCAGCAACACTGTAGCAGCTACAGCAACCAAAACAACAATAATTAATAAACTTCGTATATACCTACGCACTAATTAAGCTCAATTGATATTACTCTCTACAAATATTAAAGCTTCGTCTCTCGATTTAATATGACCCATAGCCTGAGCTTCTTTTATTTTAGCAATAAGACTTCCAATTTTTGGACCAGGACAAAGGTCAAATTTCTCCATAATTTCATCGCCGTTCAATAAAACTGAATCTTTTTTTTGCTGTCTTTTCTGAATCAATACATTGCGTTTTATAATGTAATCAGTGCGAGTACAATGTTCTATCCATTCTTCTTCCTTTAAGTCAGGACCACGCATTCCCAAATAGTCAGATAAATCTAGATAAAGTGTATCAATCGCCACATCTCCTACATCTCTGAAATATCTATATATTGCTTTATCCGTCGGTAACTCACCGGACTGAGACATTTGAGCTGGTCTCAAATGATTTTCTATCATAGTCTTCACAATACTGATACCTTTATTACTGATTCTCAAACGACTCATTATATCATTTGCTATCCTACTTCCAACCTCAGAATGAGTTAAAAATCGAATTTTGCCAGACGAATCCTCCGTTCTGGTCTTAGGTTTACCAATATCATGCAACAATGCGGTGAATTTTAAAAAAGTCAATCTTGTTTGCCCATCACTAATTTTTTCTTTGAAATACATGTCCATTCCAGGAAATTCGGGAACATTGGTTCCAACAAAACCGAGCTCAGAACTACTTTCCAAAATCTTGCCTGCCATTACAGCAGAATTGATAGAGTGATTAAATACATCCCAATTATGTTCTTTGGGCTGTATTACACCACGGGTTTTTCCTAACTCTTGCATTATTTCACATAATAAACCTACTTCATCAAAAACATTGAAACACTCCTGTGTGTTCGGCAAAGATAATATTTTAAACACTTCATCACGAATACGCTCCCCACTAACATCATTGATTTTATCTACATTGGACTTAAGAAGTTCCATGGTTTGTTCAGCAATTTCAAAATTCAATTCTCCATATAATCTTATGCATCTCAACAATCTTAATGGATCATCTTGAAAACCATGGTCGGACACAGTTTTTATAACTTTAGTATTAATGTCGTTAACTCCATGGTACGGATCAATAACATTATCGATTTCAACATTACGAAATTTGGAATCTAACTTAACTGCAATCGCATTTATCGTGAAATCCCTATTAGATAAATCATCATAAATAGACTTCTCAAATAGACCAATATCAATATTCAAGATTAAAGATTCAAATTGAATATTGATACGGTAAATAGCATGATCAGAGTTGATTAGAAAGAAAGTGCCTGAAAATTTTTTTGAAATAATTTCAGCTACTTCTTTCGGCTTATTAGAAACAACTATATCTATATCATTTATGTTACTCCCAATAATACAATCTCTAGTAAACCCTCCTACCAGATATGCTTCAACATTTAATGATTCACATATTGATCCAATAAGGGTATTTATCTCAATTATTTTCCCGAAAGCCATATCTTCATTAGAAATATTCATGAATAAAAACGCTTAGTATTAATTCTCTATCTCAACTTCTTCACTATCAAATTCTGATTCGATTTTTTCCAATTTTTGATGCTGTTCTAAATGATCCATATACAATATTCCATTCAAATGGTCTATTTCATGTTCTAAAGCTTGAGCTAACAAGCCTTCTGCTTTTATCCGTACATCTTTCCATTCTCTATCCCATGCCTTAGCTTTAACCCAAATAGACCTAGTTATAATTCCCCTATAACCAGGCACGCTTAAGCATGCCTCCGTAACTTCTCTTTCCCCTTCTTTGTCCATTATTTCAGGATTAATATAACCTCTAGGATCTTCTTCGGGAAGCTGTATAGCTATAATCCTTTTCAATATACCTATTTGATTAGCAGCTAACCCAACACCTTGAGCATTTTGCATGGTATCAACTAAATCCTCCGCGATCCGGTGGATTGAATTATCTAATTTTTTTACTTTACGAGCTTTTTTCCTAAGTACTTCGTTAGGAAACTCATATATAGGTAAAACAGCCAATTTCTTCTCCCGTTTTTAAAACTAGATGCAAATTTATATCAACTTCCTAACAAAATTATAGCTAGCAAAGCCAATAGGTGTAAAGGCTTCAATTCCAAATCGCTTGACAGAACATCTGTTCTGATTTACAATTACTTAAATTGATTCACTTTCGAAGAAACCCGTCGCACAAATTAATTAATCTTGTACTACCCAATATAAAAGGCTATACAAAATTGATTTACATACCCCAAAGTGTGCGACGGGTTTCACAAACAGTTTAAGTTCTTCCGAAATGACTTTCAATCTTATTTAAACTTAATTTCAACATTGTAGGCCTGCCATGTGGACACATGTTTGGATTATCGCATTTCTCTAAATTTTGAATCAATGACGTTATTTCTTGCTCTATCAAATTTTTACCTGCTCTAACTGAAAAATGACATGCTATTGTTGCAGCAAATTTATCTTTAATGTCATCCACACCCATTCCTTCATCAATGTCATTAATTAATTCTGTTACAGCTCTTTCATTTGATTTATCTAAAAACATCTTAGGAATAGCTCTCAAAATATGTTTGCCAAGACCAAAAGGCTCAAAATCAAACCCAAATTCAATAAATTTATCTTTAAATAATTCAATAATTCTAGATTGCTCAGCACTTAAATCTATGACTAACGGCTCAATCAAAATTTGGGATGACTTAAGATCTTCATAATCACCGTTTTTAACTTTTTCATACAAAATTCTTTCATGAGCTGCATGTTGATCAATTAAATACAATCCATCTGGGCCTTCTGAAATAACATAAGTTAAATTCATTTGACCAATAGGTCTTAGAATTGGAAGTAGTTTCCTTATACTGCCTTTAGAATCCTCTTCATCAAAAACAGAATTGCCTTCAAACAAACTTATACTATTAGACTCTGTTCCACCTGAGGATAGTACAGTACTTTTATCAAAAGATGACGGATATTTTTTTATGAATCCAGCAACAGGGAATTTTTGATTGCTGCTACTATAAGTATTTATTATTGGTACAGGATTCCTATTTACTAATACATCCCTAATAATTTTTTGCACGGATGCTGCAATGTCTTTTTCTTCTACAAACCTTACTTCTTTCTTCGAAGGATGTACATTCACATCTACCTGGTCGAAAGGTACAGCAATATTTATTACAATAATCGGGAAAAAGCCTTCAGGTAAAAACCCTTTATACGCCTGCTGTATTGTATAAGACAACGTTCTGTTATTTATCCACCTTCCGTTAACGAATATGTAGATGTTTTTTCTAGTCTTCCGATGTATTTCGGCAGACCCTATCAAGCCGGTTATTTTAACACCACCTGTGTTTTTAATCTGTTGAGTTTCAATTTCAAGCATTGATTCAGCAACTTTAAGACCAAGCAAAGTTAAAACTACTTCTCTAAGATCACCAGAACCATTAGTAGCAAAAACTTGTTTCCCGTTGGATAACAATCGAAATTTAATTAACGGATAAGCTAAAGCATAGTTATTTAAAACTGCAAATACTCTAGATGCCTCAGCAGATATCCCTTTCAAAAATTTTCTTCTCGCCGGTAAATTAGCAAATAAATTTCTAACCTCTATGCTAGTTCCAATATTCAACCCCACCGCTTTTTTATTCTCTACAACACCTTTTTTTATTTGGAATTTGACACCAAAATCATCTTCCTTTGTCTTAGTCATCATCTCTACATCAGCAACAGCAGCTATGCTCGGTAAAGCTTCTCCTCTAAAACCTAAAGTCCCTATACTGTCAAATCTTTCCCAGTCAATAATCTTGCTAGTCGCAAACCTCTCAAAAGCAAGTCCTACTTGATCTTTTGAAATACCCATCCCATCATCAGAGACTCTCATAAATTGAGTCCCTCCGTCTGTTATTTCCACAACAATTTGTTTTGAGTCAGCATCTATAGAATTTTCTACTAATTCTTTGATTACAGATGCAGGATTTTCAATCACTTCACCAGCAGCTATCTTAGCCGAAACGTCTTCTGGCATCATTTTTATTTGATTAATAGTACTCATCAAAAATATTTACTACCCTATCGATTTAGAAATATGTTTTGCAACTGCAGGACCCTCATATATCAATCCACTGTACACCTGAACGGTAGTAGCGCCTGCTTTTATTACTCTTTCAGCAGCAGCAGCATTGAAAATCCCACCACAACCATTAATTGCAATAGCGCCCCCAACATGTTCCCTTACATCTTTAATCATTGTAATAGTATCTTCAATCAACAACTTTCCACTAAGGCCCCCAAACCCTGCAGCCATTTTTAAATCTTTGACGGAACGACTATTTCCGACAGTTAAAGCATCAACTTCAAAGCCGATACTAAACTTAGCTAAATCAAGCACCAATTCCTTTGAACTCTCATATGATTCACCACAAAGTCCTTCTACTTTAATTTTGCCATAAGAAGGTAATTTAACCCAAAGGGGCTTTGTTCTTAATCGGTTTAATTCCTGAAGCAACTCATTAAAGTTTTCCTTTTCGTGAAAAACTTTAATCCCTTTAGTATTGGGGGAACTAAGATTTAATTCGACAGCATCACAATACGGTTCTACAATTTTCAAGCATTCAGCGATTTCATTTACAGTTGTACCAGATATACTAACTACTACTGCCACTTCTTTCAGTTTGGACCTATGTTCATCAAGTCTTTGTATGACTTGATGAACTCCATCATTGGGAAATCCCATAGAATTTACTAAAGCTTGGAATTGTGGAATTCTTCTGAAACGCGGTTTTGCATTTCCGTCCTTAGCACTCAATGTTACAGTTCCCACAATAACGTAGCCAAAACCAAATGTTCCTATAGAATGAAATACTTTACCATTTTTATCAAACCCTGCTGCAAGACCGACTTTATTAGGAACGTTTATACCTGACACATTTTTTTTAATTACAGGCTTTTTCCCATATCTAGCCTTAAGTGGTAAAAAAATAAAAGGTAAATATTCCACAGATAGCTCATATAGCTTATGTGCAGTTTCAGGATTTAAATTAAATAATAAAGGCCTAATTATGTATTTATAAATCAATTATCCGAACCAATTTTTCAGCTTATAAAACGTATTAAATCCTACCATTACTACTTGCTTTGTAGCTTAACCTAATTAAACTAATTTTTCGTCCCCAAAACATCGCTTATAGTTTATAATGAACAGAATTATGGATTTAATATTCGAAAAAGGCGATAGCCTAAATCCCAAAGGTCATGCTCTAATTTATTTTCGCAGCAATGCGAATAATAATACGATAGCAGCGACTTACATGGTCGTACTACCAATATCAGTCGAAATATCAAAATATGTTCCTCCATTCTTAATGAGCCAAGTTGGAAATATGGATGAACAAAATTTATCGGCATTCGCTTTTCCTCCAATACCCGAAGAAATGTCAAATGAATCTGCAGTAACAAATCTAGCAGAATCAAGAAAAGACGACCTTTTGTATGGCGGTGAAATTGATTTGACCAACCCAACCGAATGCATGGAAAAAATAAACGATTTAGTTGGGCAGTATACAAGCCTATATAACTCAAGCGAAATGGACTCAAATAACAGCCATGTTGAATCAGATAACGGGACTCCTATTAACGACGTACTTTACCAATTAATGTCGCCTGATGATAAATTAACTGAACTTACTAGGTTAGTAGGAAAATTAAGATTTGGTGTAGAAGGCAAAGACGAATCAGCTATCAAAGATTCAGAAAATGAACTAACGGTCTTATCTAAGCATTTCCCTCCTAACCACAACATTGAAAAATTGATTTTAGCTATAAAATCAGCAGACAAAAAATCACAAGAACTTGCGGACCTTTATGTCAAAAGATGTTATTCCTTGGTAAACGAACAATACGCCCAACTTAGTGAATTAGAGTCAAAAATAGACACACTTAATTCTACAAAGTTGCTAGAGTAAAATACTAATACACTTTTGGGATAAACGTTGGCGGTCTATTCAGCATAGTAATAGATGGCTTTTTCCCTAATTCAAATTCTGCTGCTTTTAGTGCTTTTTCAACAGTACTGAATGGCTTAAACCCGCAACGTTTAACTGCATCGAAATCTTTTACCCCTGCAAAATAAATATCGGATAGATATGCTTTCGGAACCGATGTACTGTTCCACATGAAAAATGGGTGAGAACCATGGTAAGCGTAAGAATGCCTATATCCATGTATAAATTCAGGCCTGTGAGCAAAATCTTCTACATGGTTTTCCCAAATTTCGTACGGGTCCAATGTTCCTCCCAATAACTTATCGTAAAATTCAACATATGGGGCAAATTTGCTATTATCAAATTTAGCTTCGAAAGGATGAACTAAAATAGCAATACCTCCCTTTTTTACAACTGGTATATTTTGGAATTGCATCACAGTGCCTGCCATCGCAGCATTTGATATCAAAATAGGATTTATAACCGAAAATTTCGAATAACATTCTCTATTTGATATACCAGCAAGTAAAATGTCAGATTGTCCTTTAACTTCGACGACTAATTGCTTCTCAATTTCAGCAAGAGTAATTCTATGAACTTCTGTAGGATGTCCAGCATTAATCGCTATCAAGTCTTTATCTGTTTCTTTATTGTCGTAAACGGTTTCAATAGCTAATATTCGTTTACCAGTTTTTTCCAGATGCTTTTGTATTACAGACCCCTGTTCCCAAACCAACTTTTTGAAAGAGGAATTCTTTGGATCATCTACTGATTGACCTGTAGCTGACGGCCATGGTCTGTGATGATGCCTTATACTTTTAAATGTACCTAATCCTACTGCAGTCGATTTCCAACCACCATTAAACGGCGCCCACATCGTATTTAAATATATAAACTGGTCAGCTTCAACAATCGCTTTATTCACTTCCACATCAAATCCTCTATCAGTAAGCCCTAAGTGAATTAACTGATCGGAATCTTCAGCATCATGACAATACAAACGATTATATCCAAATTCCATCACCAATTTACGACCAAGGAAAGTTTCCATTTCAATTCTAGTTAATTTCCTGTGCAAGCCCTGAGCGCAAAGCAGAGTTACATTAGAATCTTTAACTCCATTTTTTTTAAGTTGCGCATATATATATTCGATTGCGACTCTGCGGAAATCTGGCGGCCTCGTTTCAAAATAAGAACCAGAGGCATCGTCAAAAGCAATTACCACCTTTGAGGATGAATTAACTAATTTTGATAAAGGTTGGTGGGCAATAGGATTATTTAAAGCATAGTCTAATTTTTCTTGGATATCGATGATTCTAGGTAAAGGAGTTCTAGGGGATATTTCACGAACGTTTTCAGGCAAATCTGCCTCTATATATTGATCTCCTGCTATTATTCGATGTTTCACTAAAGATTTTCCTTTTAATTGAGCCAATTATTAGTTTATTTGCTATTCCCCATTAATTCGATCACAGATCTTAAAGTTGGCATAGAATCCATTGCTCCTTCGGAGGTAACCGATAAACTCCCAGCGGCAACTCCAAATTTTACAGATGCTTCAAAATCATTTGTGTTAGAGTACGAAACTGCGAAACCAGCACCGAATGCATCACCAGCAGCGACTGTATCTTTAACATTAACGTTAAACGCAGGGATATAACCTTTATTTTGCCCGGTAGAAAAATATGCTCCATCTGAACCCATTTTAATTACAACCGATTCAACTCCTCTCCTAAGAAGAATGTTTGCAGCTATTTCTGCCGAATCAGAATCTATTACTTCTATACCTGTTAAGTATTCAGTCTCAATTTGATTAGGAACCATTATTTGAGCGAATCTATAAGCTTCAATTGGCAATTTCATTGCTGGGGCAGGGTCCCAGACAACAATTTTGCCTTTTTCTCTTGCAATTTCAGCCGCCTGAATAGATACATCTAGAGGAATTTCTTGTTGCAACATTAAACAATCTGATTCCTCTATTAGTTGGCTAACAGAATTTATTTCTTCTGTACCACATTTACCATTTGCACCATAAACGGCTATTATTCTATTTTGTCGGATTTTATCAAGGAAAATCACGGCAACTCCTGTAGATGATAATTCATCAACCGACACATCTTTTATATGAACGTTTTCATTACTGAGCTTAACCAATAGTTCGTCACCAAAAATATCGTCACCTACTCGTCCTACCATAGCAACCTCGGCACCAAGCCGAGAACAACCTACAGCTTGGTTTGCTCCCTTTCCACCTGGAGCAGAATAAAAATTTTCTCCACGTAGTGTCTCTCCCAATTCAGACATTCTTTCTCCAACTGCAATTAAATTAATATTCAATCCCCCCAAAACAACAATTTTGGGATTAGTTGATTTTCCCAAAAACCTTTCAGGAGCGCATATAAATAAAAAAGATAATGG
>CAYPYC010000034.1:0-9009 GCA_964414905.1 uncultured Dehalococcoidia bacterium | reverse complement strand
TGATTATAATTTACCTAAAAGTATTTATATAAGTAAAATGGACAGAGAAAATATTGACTTCGAGGCCCTTTTATCCTCAATTAAGTCCACGTTTGGTAGACAATGTGTACCTATGCAAGTACCTTTAGGTGGTGATGAATTTTCTGGAACAGTTAACATCCTTCAATCAGACGAGAACAGTGAAACAGACCCTGACCAAGTAGAATACATGCGTGAAGAACTTATTGAATTAGTGGCTGAAACAGACGATGAGTTAGCTACTAAATATCTTGAAGGTGAAACTCTTACAGACGAAGAATTGTTGTCAGGACTAAAAGCCGGAATTAAATCCGGTGCAATCATCCCTGTATTCATGGGGTCAACCCAGGTAGATGCAACGGCAACTGAGTTCTTGGACTCAATCATTTCTTTTTTCCCAAATCCTTTAGACGAAACAGAAATCAAAGCTGTTAAAGCCGGCACAAGCGATCCAGTTGAAATTAGCCATGATTCAAGTTCCCTAGCAGCTTTAATATTCAAAACATCAGCCGATCCTTTTGTAGGTAAATTATCATATATAAAAATATATAGCGGTAATTTGAAAAGCGACTCTACTATTTGGAATGCCAATGCTAAAGAATCTGAAAGAATTGGTCAAGTATATTCGATGAGAGGACAAACACAAGAAAATGCCGACCAGATATCTGTTGGAGATATTGGAACATTAACTAAATTATCGTCCGCTCTGACTGGCCATACTCTTACTACCAAAGATGCTAATATTGAATTGAATGGTATTAACTTTCCAAATCCTGTTTATAATATGTCGATGAAGCCAAAAACTCAGGCTGATTTAGACAAAATGACTAGTTCAATTGCTAGGATTTGTGAAGAAGACCCTAGCTTAAAAATGATTAGAGAGCAAAACACGCTTGAAATGCTTTTATGCGGCCTCGGTGATACTCATTTAGATGTGGCTTTAGAAAAAATGAAAAGAAAGTTTGGCGTTGAAATCTTGTTAGATACACCAAAGGTGCCATACAGAGAAACAATCTCAGGCAATGCTAAAGTCGAATACAGACATAAAAAACAATCCGGAGGTCATGGACAATTTGGTCATGTTTGGTTAGAAATGGAACCTCTTTCTAGGGGAGAAGGTTTTGATTTTCAAGAAAAAATTTATGGCGGGAGTGTACCCAAGGAATACATACCCTCAGTACAAAAAGGAGTGGTTAAAGCAATGGACGAAGGTGTAATTGCCGGATATCCAGTTGTAGATATAAAAGCTACATTAGTTGATGGTAGTTTTCATCCGGTGGATTCGTCAGGAATTTGTTTTGAGATAGCAGGCGGTCATGCTTTCTCTAAAGGACTGAAAGAAGCAAAACCAGTTTTACTAGAACCGGTTATGAAAGTTGCAATCACTGTAAACGATGAAGATACCGGCGAAATAATGGGTGACCTCAATGGGAAAAGAGGTAAAATATTGGGAATGAATCCCGAAGGTAACGGAACAACAATCATAGAAGCAGAGGTCCCTCAATTTGAAATGCTTAAATACGCTACAGATTTACGCTCAATTACTCAAGGCCGAGGTTCATATACTTTAGAATTTGACCACTATGAAGAGGTGCCAAATCACATGTTAGACCGAGTTGTGAAAGTCAAAGAAACCGAGGAATAAATTAACCAATAACGCTAGGTGTTTCTATTTTTTAAAGCTTCGATTAATGAAGGTAAAATGGTTTTCCAGTCACCTACCACTCCAATCGAGGCTTCTTTAAAAATATTAGCGTCTTTATCCTGATTGACGGCTACTATGTTCTTAGCATTTGAACAACCAGCCATATGCTGACTTGCACCCGACACACCTATGGTGATATACAAATGAGGAGATACTGTTTTGCCAGTTAATCCTATTTGTTTATTGTGATCAATCCATCCTGCATCACAAGCCGCTCTTGAAGCACCTACTGCTCCTCCCAAAAGCTCAGCTATATTCTCCAATAGCTCGAAAGGTTGAGGACCACCCAATCCTCTTCCACCAACTACTACTACTGAAGCATCTTCTAATTTAACTCCAGTGCTAGATTCTTCAATAAATTCAATATGGCGCACCTTAATATCATCATCATCTAGATTTATCTCAACATTTTCAACTTTTGCCGCTGTATCCAATTCAGTGATTCCCTTATCATACGAACCTGTCCTCATCACTACTATATTGGTACACCCATTAAATTCGAACTCTAATTCTGCAATTATATTCCCACCGTATACTGGCCTCTGTGCAGTGAACACATTATTATCATCTATTTGCATCCCAAAACAATCCTGTATGAATCTTCCTTTCAATTTGTAGGCCAACCTAGGACCTACATCTCGTCCTAAGTTTGTTTTGCCAATTAACAACAAGTCTGGTTTGGTTTGCGAGCAGATATCATATAACCCCGATGTCCAAGCATCAGCATTCCATTCATTTAAAAATTCATGTTCTGCAATGTATATATAATCAACAAACCTGCTGATTTCTTCTATGTTTGGCATATTGCTTGAATTTCCTAATACTACCAAACTCACATATTCTCCAACACTTCTACCTGCCGATATTAACTCGTAGGTAATATTTTCAAATGATTTTGATTTATGTTCGGCTAAAACAAAAACGTTTTTCATCAATAATCCTTAATAAGTTCAAATCAACTTCTTTTCCATCAAATTTTCAACCAATAATTTCCCTAATTCTTCTTCCGACTCTGACTCCAGAAATTCACAATCTGATTCATTAGTTGGAATTGATAAATTCTTGATTAATGATTGTTTGTTTAATGAGTCGTCTGTTATACCAAGCTCAGCAGATGTCCATATATCAGGTTGTTTACGACCAGCATTCATAATACCTCTGATGGTCGGATATCTAGGATTACCTATTTCATTGCTAACCGTGATTAAAACAGGAAATTCGGCTTCTACTACTTGATAACCCCCAGACATCACTCTTTCTACCCTAACCCCCTTAGCATTTACATTTATTTTCTGAGCTAATGTTACGCACGCAACATTTAATATTTCAGACAAAGCTAAAGGAACATATGCATTATCCAAGTCTGAAGCCTGCCTACCACATAAAACAAGGTCAAATTGGCCAATTTTGTCAATTGCTTTTCCTAATAACTCAGCTGTAATAAAACCATCCAGCGATCGAAGCATCGAATCTTTTACTAGTATTAATCTATCTGCGCCCATTGAAATTGGCTTTTTCATAACATCATTTTCAAAATCGCTCCCAATTGACAAAACAGTTATTTCGGCACCAACATCATCTTTAATCTGCAATGCTGCCTCTACAGCGTTCTCGTCATACCCATTTAATACAAATTGTTTTTCTTTTGAAGAAACGATATTATCTTCACCTATATCCAACGATGCAATCGGAGCATCTGGATCGATGACTTGCTTAACACAAACAATAATCTTTAAAGACATTACAAAAACCTTTTAAGTAGAACTTATTTACCTAAACATATTTACTTTATATAAGGTTATATTACGTTAAATCAACCAGCAAAATAAATGTTTTATACCAGTTTTTACAATACGCTATGCAAAAATTTAAACCTAGTACTTGACAAGTTTAGTCTTTTTCTTATACAAATACAAAAACTTTGGGGTATGATTCATTAATTCGTAGGAGAAGGCGCAACCTATCTTACAGCGAAATAATTAGTTAACAGATTGTATTTTGCAGATATTTGATACAGTTCATAAACTAATATTTCTCCTTCGATCATATGAAATTCATACATATGATCTAGGAGATTTAACATGGTATCAGAAGCTTTAAGCAGCCAACCAGATTTCGAACCGCAGATAATAGATTTTGCTCAACAGAGAGTTCATCCAGGGCGTGAACACAAACAAATTCCAAAATATTTATGCCCACGCTGCCAAACCAAATTAATTATAGGTTATGATGAACCAGAATGTAGCACATGTGGTTATGTTGATTACGAATACGAACCACCTGCTAATCACAACAACAAGTCTATATTGAGTTCCGCAACAAAATTTATATTACGCTACATAGGTGATTTTGAAAATCTTTCTAACACTACAGCCAACGTTAAAGTAATTAGAATTAAAAATAGGGTAGTTTATTCCGTAGAATGCCCTTTCTGCCTAAACACAATGGAACAGTCTTCTTTGTCAGGAAAGAGAGCTGAAATAAGGGAACAACGATACAAATGTGAAAAAGGACATCGTGTTTCTCTGCTTCCTAACAAAAAACACAAAGGTTTAGGATGGAAATAACTATATCCATAAGTTAGCATTCAATTAAATCTTCTCTTTTTTTATGAGCAATCAAAATACAATTTGAATGTCTAAATTTACAGAATATACCACAACAAAGTGTGAGTCTGTTACTTTTATTTGCGACTATTCTCCTCCTCGAGGCATTGATTTTAACGACCTAGAAAAAGCGTCATCCTTAAATTCAGATTTTGTATCTGTAGCTTACAATCCCGGCAAATCAGTCCGCATAAATTCGCTTCAATCTGCCCATTGGATAAAACAAAATTCTACCTCTGATGTTATGTTTTCAATGAGCTGCAGAGACATGAATAAATTAGCGACACAAAGTCATTTATTGGGCGCTCAATTATTGGGTTTAGAAAACTTGGTCATATTTCAAGGAGATCCGTTCAATCCTAAAGAGGATAACAACGTAAAAACTGTTATGGATTACAAAACTACTGAATTGATTCATGCCGCAAATATGATGAATAACAAATTAGATTATAAAGGTAACGAACTTTCTGCGCCAACTGATTTTTGTATAGGATCTACGATTGACCTCAACAAAGAGCTCCATAGTGAAATCCAGCTAACTAACAAAAAGATTCAAAACGGAGCAAAATATTTTTTATTGCAACCAATATTTTCAATCGATACATTACATGTATTTTTGGAAACTTACGATGAGGTTTTTCAATCTAGCATAAACATACCACTTTGTATTGGTGTGCAAATCTTGAATCCTTCAACAAGATCATTTGGACATGTGCCAATTGAAATAAAGAGCCAACTCGAATCTGGAAAATCACCAATAAAAATAGCATCCGAATTTATTGAAAAGGTCATTTCTTATAAATTCAATTGTATTTATCTATTACCATCTCTACTACCTGACGGAAGTAGAGGGTATGAAGAAGCCTCAAACATAATAAGGAACTACACATAAGTTCCTGCTGGTAACCTAATTAAGCCAAATATTTCACAAGGATAAATTTATACTGGGGCAAGATCTTTCACATCCACATTTAATGCAGCATGCTGTTCATCGGCATGATAAGAACTTCTGACTAAAGGTCCACTTACAACGTGTTTAAATCCAATTTCTCTACCTATATCTGCCAATTCATTAAACTCAGAAGGAGTATACCATTTCATTCTTTCGATATGTTTAGACGATGGTTGTAAGTACTGCCCAATTGTTAACAAGTCGCACCCAATCGATACTAAATCTTTCATGGTTTGCTTTATCTCATCAATTTCTTCACCAAGTCCTACCATTATCCCTGACTTAGTTATAGAACCACTATTCAACACTTTAACTCTTTCCAGAAGCTTAAGTGATTGATCATAATCTCCTTTAGGCCTTACCTTTGGAAAAATACGGCGTACGGTTTCGATATTATGATTAATTGTGTCAGGATTAACTCCGACAACAATTTCTAAAGCTGGTTTTTTACCCTCAAAATCAGGAATCAGAACTTCAATTTTACACTTGGGTAACCTTTTTCTAATTTGGTGAACACAATCGGCAAATACTTCGGCACCACCATTTACCAAATCATCTCTATTTACAGAAGTAATAACAACATATTTCAGATTCATTTTTTCCACTACTTTAGACAACTTATATGCTTCCAACGGGTCTAATGACAATGGCTTACCACTGGTTACAGCACAATACCTACATGCTCTTGTACAAATATCTCCTAATATCATGAATGTTGCAGTGCCTCTATCCCAACATCCTCCAATGTTAGGGCACTTTGCTTCCTCACATACCGTGTGAAGATTGGAACTTCTTAACATTTTTTGAATTCGGAGGTAATTTTCTCCCCCTGGAATTTTTACTTTTAACCATTCAGGCAATGATTTTTTCGGTTTATCCATTTATCCCTTCCTTCCAAATAAATGATATCAGAAATACTTCCTGTTACCCATAATTAGATATGCTATATTAAACTCACACTAAAAAAATAATTTATCTAGCTTCGAGTGAACGACCAAAAAACAATTTTATCGATAGAACCAAGAGCAAATGATGAAGGGGATTTTACCGCTTTTCATCACAACCAAATGATACCTGTTTTTGGTGCTATCCCCAATGAAAAGGTTTTATGTAATGTTGTTGAAAATAAAGGCAACAAGCATAAATACCGGATTCAAGCCTGGGTTTCAAAAGTCATCACTCCTTCTCCCTACCGCATAACCCCACCTTGCCCATATTTTGGAAACTGTACAGGATGCCAATGGCAACACATAGATTATAACTATCAACTCAAATTAAAGCAGGCATTTATTGAATCCTGCTCAAACAAATATCCGAATATAAGCGACAATACAATATCTGACACCCTCCCTAGCCCAAATTTGTTTGGTTATAGAAATCATGGCAGATTCACAGTCCGTGAAAAAGGTTCACTTGGATTTGTCAACTCAGTCACTAAAAGATTTGTCCGAATTGAACGGTGCTTAATAATGAACGAACCAATAAACAAAATAATCAATTTTTTACAATTAAATCGGGTTGAGACAAGCCAATTATCAATACGCGCTAGCGCTGATTCGGATTCACATCTAGTTCAACCTAAACTTAATATTAGCAAAACCTTTTTTGATACAGGACAAAAGCATTATATTGAAACTCTGAAAAACAAACCTTTTCAGGTTAGTTCTCCATCTTTTTTCCAAGTAAATACTGCACAAACAGAGATTATGATCGATTTAATTCAAAATGCTTTACAATTAAATAAGTCCGATATTCTTTTAGATGCTTACTCCGGAGTGGGAACTTTTCCAGCAATCTTTGCTCCTTTAGTAAAAGAAGTAATATCTTTAGAAGAATCAAAATCATCAACAAATGATTCAGAAATAAATAATAACTCAATACCAAATATTACAATCATGACGGGAAAGGCCGAAGACCTTATTAATTTATTAAACAATCAGGTAACCAAGATAATACTGGATCCACCTCGCTCAGGCTGCGATCAAACCATGTTGAATGCTATCTCAAGTCTAGAAAATATAAAGTTAGTATACGTTTCATGCGATGCGAATACTCTTTGTCGGGATTTATCTGCATTGGTTAAAAATGGTTTTAGAATTAAAAAGACTCAACCTATAGACATGTTTCCTCACACCCGTCATATAGAATGTGTAGTGACTCTTGATAAATTTAATTGATGTTATCTACGTTGTATTTGCACCTGTAAAAGGATTACTATAATTTAATGAAATTTTTGGGAATGGGTTCATTAGAAATATTAGCTATTTTGATTATAGCTTTAATCGTATTAGGTCCGGATCGCATGATTAAAAGTGCACGCCGAATAGGTGAAAGTCTCAGAGAATTGAAACGTACGATGTGGAAAGCTGAACAATATCTAGAAGAAGACTCATTTTCATCACTTTCAAATCCAATATCAAATGTGCGTGAGACACCCAGTTCTTCTGAAATTAAAGACACTCCAACATCTGTTGATGACTCGCCTTCAGATGAAACACAAAAAAACACATCTGATTAAGATTAAATAAATGAAAAACTCCAAATTCATCTTCAGATTTCTGAGTGCATTTTGAAACCAGAAGCAAAACAATTTATGCAGCATACTTTGGAATTGCGAAAACGGTTAGGTTGGACGGTCGTCTGTTTCTTGATATGTACATTCGCAGCATTTGCTTTTCACAACCAAATTTTCTCATTATTAATGGAACCTGCAGAAGATTTCGCATCTGCCCCAAATAATAAACCGATTTACACTGAACTTACTGAATATCTTAGCGCTGCATTCAAGGTTTCATTATTCGCAGGAATTATTCTTTCTACGCCTATAATCATATATCAGGCTGTTATGTTTGCGTCTCCGGGTTTAAACAAAAAAGAAAAAATTTATCTTTGGATTTTAATTCCGTCGAGTTTGACATTGTTTCTTACTGGAGCTGCTTTTGGATACTGGATCCTTTTACCTCCAATGATTAAATTTCTTTTAACTTTTGGAAGTGATGTTGCATCACCTTTTATCAAGATTGGAAATTACACAAACATAATGATTTCTTTATTATTTTGGATGGGGTTAATTTTTGAAACACCTCTCATAATGTTTTTCCTATCCAAAATAGGGTTAGTTAATTATAAAATGCTTCGTAGATACAGAAGACACACAGTTGTTCTAGCATTTGTTTTAGGTGCAATTATAACGCCGACAATCGACCCTATAACTCAATCCTTAGTGGCAATACCAATAATCTTGATGTATGAAGCAGGTATCTGGCTCTCTTGGTTAGCTACACGAAAAAACCAATCTTGATAATGAATTTAACATTTTATGCTGGTTTATCCTAAAACAGATAGGCTTTTTTAGGATTCTTCTTTTTTGTCATCGTTATTTTCAACTGATGAAGATTTGAATTCTTTTATCGCTTTGCCCATTGCACCACCAATCTGAGGAAGTTTACCAACCCCAAACACAATCATCACTATTACCAAAACAATAATTAATTCGGTTGGTCCTAATCTAAATGGCATCGATTTCCCTCATTAATCCTTGAAGTTTATAACATTATACCATTAGAGGATTAATTTGCCTTAAAACTCAGATTCAAATTCAAATAACATGTTTCACATACTACGAATAACCCCGACCACCTTACCGCGAACAGTAACTTTTTCAGCCGGTACGGTTATTGGGCTCATTAAAGGATTGGCTGGTTTTAGAGTGACAATTCCATTTTGCA
>CAYPYC010000033.1:0-9352 GCA_964414905.1 uncultured Dehalococcoidia bacterium | reverse complement strand
CAGCCGTAGCATGGTGGATGATTTGTTCGATTGTCACGGGAACTGTTGTTTTGTATCCTAAAACAACCTGGCCTAAACTATCTCCTACGAGGATTATTGGAATTCCTGATGATTCTACAATTCGAGCAGTAGTATAGTCGTAGGCAGTTATCATAGGGATAGAGATATTTTGATTTTTGAACTCTTGTAATTCGTTTATAGTGAGTCTCATTGCAGAACTCCTTAGAACTTTTTCAAATTTATTCTACTTTTCAATTTCTGGATATGCTTTATAGGCTTCTAATAAATTCTTGATATTAAAATGATTTTCCTCGCTGAGTCCGTTCATTTGAGCGTATGGTAGCCCTGCCAAAGCTAGTTCGCAATATAAAGGTAGAAGGTTGGGAGAATACTTAACCAAGGCTTCTAAGTGAGATTCAATTGTGCCTACATCTCCCCTTACATATGGACCGGCAATTCCTTGAGGTATGCCAGAAGTTTGTAAATTAACTGCCACTTGGCTGATCATAGGGGTCAGCGCCTCAAGGGCGGTATCTACATCTATATTCATTTGGCTCCATAAATTTGCAGATATAGCTGCAAGGCTAGCTAATAAGTTGCCTAACATAACTCCTGAAAGGTGATACAGAGCTTTATGCTCCGACCGAATAAAAACCGGTGTTCCTTTCAGTTGTATAGCAACCTCACTCAGATAATTTCGAATTTCCCCTGTTCCTTCAATCCCAAAAGTAGTTCCAGGTATACTTTCCACTCCGTTTTCTATAGATGAAAAAGCTTGCATAGGGTGGAAAGAACCAACCTGTATATTTTTGGAAATTGCAGAAGTAAACACATCAATGGTTTTCGCTCCAGAACAATGGACCAGGCTGTTATGCGAACTAGGTTCGAATGAATTAGCTGTGGATTCGATACTATCATCTGGTGTTGTAATGAATAAAATCTCACAATTAGAGGCGATATCTTTTATATAGGAATAAGTTCTGCAATTTGGTATTGCGTTAGATAAGTTATTCGCTGAGCTGATTGATTTACTATAAGCGCCAGTAACCCTATAACCCACTTCATGTAACGCAATAGCCAATGAGGTTCCAACTTTTCCAGCGCCAATGAAACCTATAGGTGACTTGTTTGATAATCTCATGTTACCTTTCCATTTTCCTAGTTTAATTATTTGGTAAAAAAAGAAAAACCTTCCGCTTACAGGAAGGTTCAAATAGTTCATTTATGAGATTAAAATTTGAATTACTTATACAAAAGCAATATAATTTTGCAAACAAAATGCTCACCGTTCCTGTCGGATTAGTTGCGCAAAACATAATAGCATTTAACATTTGCATTTACAATGCTTTCTAATTTGGGGTGGTGTTTTGTAATATGTAAAAGTAACAAAGTTTAAGTTACACAAGAATTGAATGCATCTTTTAATTAAAGTGGTGTATTCAAAACATTAGGATATTATTAAGGAGAATATAATTGGCCGAATATGATCTTATCGTTATAGGTAGCGGTCCAGGTGGTTATGTTGCTGCTATAAGGGCAGCCCAACTAGGCATGAAAACTGCCGTGGTCGAAAAATCGGATATTGGTGGTGTGTGTCTTAATTGGGGTTGTATTCCATCAAAGTCTTTAATTCGAAATGCAGAAATTATTAATTTGTTGGGAAGAGCTGATGAGTTCGGAATTGAACTCTCGGGAATCAATTATGATTTTGGTAAAGCAATAGACCGAAGTCGAAAGGTGGTTAGAAAGCTCACAAAAGGCGTTGAATATTTATTGAAAAAAAACAATGTGGATTGTTTTCAAGATGCGGCAATTTTAGAGGATATACATACGGTTAACCTTGTAAATACTAATGAGAAACTTGTCGGTAAAAATATAATATTAGCGACTGGAGCCAGACCTAGGAACATACCTGGTTTGGATATAGATCGCAAAACTATTATTACGAGTAGAGAGGCACTTGAGTTTAAAGATGTTCCTGAAAGCATTGTAATAATAGGCGGCGGAGCTGTTGGGGTAGAATTTGGTTATGTTTATTCACAATACGGAGCACAAGTTACTATTGTTGAATTAGAATCAAGAATAGTCCCAACTGAAGATGAAGAAATCAGTGCTTATTTGCAGAAATCGCTTGAAAAATATGGTATCAAAATTAAAACTAATACAAAATTTGAAAGTGTAAAGGTTGAAAACGGTGAAGCTACTGTATCCGTTTTGGAAAATCAGGAAACCAATATAATAAAGGCGGGCAGAGTATTGGTTGCTGTAGGTATGACAGGAAATGTTGAGGAACTGGGCTTGGAAGGGATTGGCGTAGATACAAACAAAGGCTATATAAATGTTGATTCTAACATGCAAACTAATATACCAGGAATCTATGCGATTGGTGATGTGACTGGGAAAATGTTGCTTGCTCATGTAGCATCGGCACAAGGTGTTTTTGTTGTAGAGAGTATAGCTGGTTTTGAACCCACGGGACTTGATTATGATGTGATACCTAGAGCGATTTATTGCCATCCACAGGTAGCCAGTTTTGGCTTGACTGAAAACCAAGCTCGTGAGAAAGGGTATGAATTAAATATTGGCAGATTTCCACTTTCTGCTTCTGGTAAAGCAATTGCCATGGGTGAAACCGAAGGTATGGTCAAAGTAGTAGCTGAAAAAGAAATAGGAGACATTTTGGGAGTTCATATGATAGGCGCTGAAGTTACAGAACTACTTGGAGAGATTGGAATGGCACGTATGTTAGAAAGTACTACAGAAGAATTAGGTGGGCTTATCCACCCCCACCCTACAATATCAGAGGCAATTAAAGAGGCTGCTTTAGACGCTCAAAATGGAGCAGTTCATATTTAAGGCTGCTAATAATACTCAAAAGGAAATGATTTGTTAGATAAATTTCAAGATCCTCAGGGCGATGCGACAGATGTTTGGAATAAATACAAAGAAGATATTCCTGCGTTTTACAGAAACATGTTGCTTATTCGAAGATTTGAGGAGCAATGTGGCAGGCTTTATATGGAGCAAAAAATCAAAGGTTTTTTGCATCTATATATAGGAGAAGAAGCTATTGCCACTGGTGCGATTTCTGCTTTGCGGGACGATGATTATATAATTACCCATTACAGAGACCATGGACACGCATTGGCACGAGGATTAGATGTTGGTGCTGTTATGGCTGAATTAATGGGCAAAGCTACTGGATGCAGTGGAGGCAAAGGTGGGTCTATGCATTTGTTTGATGTTTCAAAAGGATTTATGGGTGGGCATGCTATTGTTGGGGCACATCTTCCAATAGCTGTCGGTTTGGCGTTTGGTATAAAACAGCAAAATAAAGATAGCGTAGTATTATGCTTTTTTGGAGATGGAGCTGTTAATCAAGGTGAATTTCATGAAGCCATGAACTTAGCTGCAGTTTGGAAGCTACCAGTACTTTTTGTTTTGGAGAATAATCTTTACGGGATGGGTTCACATGTTTCTCGAACGCATGCTGCGGGTTCAGACATGTACAAAATTGCTGATTCTTATAAGATGGGAACATTGCAGGTTGACGGGATGGATGTGATAGAAGTCAGGCATTACGTAGATATAGCACTTGAGAAATTAAGAAGTGGAGAGGGTCCATTATTTTTAGAGGCAAAAACTTATAGGTTTAGAGGGCATTCAATGGCCGACCCCTCTGCATATAGGGATTCTAGCGAAGTCGTTGAATGGCAAGAAAAGGATCCAATTGACAATTTAGCTAAATTAGCTATTAACCACAATATTTTTGAAGAAGACGATTTAGAAAAAATAGATAAGGAAGTACAAGAAAAGGTAAATGATGCAATTGCTTTTGCCAATGAAAGCGATGAACCCGGCATGAGTCAGCTGTACGATAATATTTATGAAAACATTTAATTTGATTAGGTGGGATTATGTCTGAAATGAGATTACGTGAGGCTTTGTCATATGGGTTAACTGAAGCCTTGGATAATGATGAGCGAGTGGTTTTGTTGGGGGAGGATATTGGTAAATACCAAGGTAGTTACGCTGTGACTAGAGGATTCTTCGAAAAATATGGAGAAGATAGGATAAAAGATACTCCTATCTCAGAAGCAGGGATAGTTGGATGTGGTATAGGGTCTGCAATGGTAGGATTACGGCCAATAGTCGAAATTATGACAATCAATTTTCTCCTAATGGCAATCGATCAGGTTGTTAATCATGCAGCTAAGTTACGTTATATGTCAAACGGACAAATATCTGTTCCTTTGGTAATAAGAACGGTTACGGGAGGGGGGGCTCAATTAGCGGCTACTCATTCTCAATCTCTTGAAGGTTGGTTGGCTTCAGTTCCAGGTTTAAAAGTGGTTGTTCCATCAGACCCATATGACGCCCTGGGTTTATTAAGGACAGCCATAGAAGATAATGATCCAGTTATTTTTGCTGAACACGCTTTGCTTTATGGTGTCAACGGCGAAGTGCCTGACGATTATTATTCAATACCTTTTGGTCAAGCGGCTGTTAAGAGAACCGGTACTGATGTCACATTGGTCGGTCATTCTAAAATGGTTCATGAATGTCTTGAAGCAGCGGTAAAATTTGAAGATATGGGTATTTCTGCAGAAGTGATTGATCTGCGAACCCTTAGGCCTCTAGACACTAAGACTGTATTTGACTCTGTTAAGAAAACAAATAGGATTGTTATCGTAGAAGAAGTTTGGCAAACAGGAGGATTTTCGGGTGAATTAGTTAGTAGGGTACAGGAAGAATGCTTTGATTATCTCGATGGACCTGTAGGTAGAGTTTCAGGATTAGATGTTCCTGCACCTTACAATGGGACATTGGAAGCTTCAACAATACCTGATTCAGATAAGATAATAGAAACGGTCCGAAGATTGTATGGAATATAAGATATTGATAAGATACTAGGTATATATTTTTAGAGAGGTGAGTTCTGGCAACTCCATTGAAAATGCCCCAAATGGGCTATGATATGCAAGAAGGTACTTTGGTTAGGTGGCTTAAATCGGAAGATGATGCTGTTACCTTAGGAGAACTAATAGCCGAAGTAGAAACAGATAAGGCTGTTGTGGAAATAGAGGCAACAGCTGCGGGAACAGTATTAAAACTTTTAGTTGATGAAGGAGCCAGCGTGCCGGTGGGAGAAGCAATAGCTGTCATTGGTGAACCTGGAGAAGATATAGGGGTTTTACAAATTGATGACAAACCAGAATCTGATGATGAGGGTGTTGTTGGTGTTGAGGATGTAAGTCTAAATACAAGCCAAGACATAAAAACCGAGGAAATCCCTTCTGTTCCTACAGGAGATATAAAAGCTTCCCCTATAGCACGTAAAATAGCCGCCGAGCAGAATATAGACCTTGCAATGGTTATAGGTACAGGTCCTGGTGGGAGGATTACCAAAAACGATGTAATCAAATCTGGTGCAAAGGTCATTGATAGTAGCGAGCCTGCGACTGCAACAGTACCTGATATTGTTCAGCCAAAAATTGAAACTGATTCTATATCAACAAAAGGCCAAGATTTTGTTCCATTGAATAAAATGCGCAGTCAAATAGCACGGGTCACCGTAGCTAGTAAAACGAATGCACCTCATTTCTATGTGTCGGTGGAAGTTGAAATGACCAAGTTGATGAATGTTAGGTCCCAAATTAATGAAACGTTGCAAGATCAAGGTATAAAGGTTAGCGTAAACGACTTTGTCATACGTGCAGCTGTTGAAACGTTGAAGAAATCTCCTAAATTCAATGCATCTTTCATCAATGAAGGAATACAATTTAATGATGAAATAAATATAGGGATTGCTATTGCAACTGAAGATGGATTAATAGTTCCTGCAGTTACTAGTTGTCAAAATAAATCTATTGTTGAAATAGCTCAATCAACAAAGGATTTGATAGCAAGATCTCAAAGTGGCAAATTGACGCCCGAAGAATATACAGGAGCTACTTTTAGTATCAGTAACTTGGGCATGTTTGATGTTGATAATTTTGTAGCAATAATTCTTCCTCCACAAGCTGCAATGATGGCAGTAGGTTCTGTAAAGCCAAGACCAGTGGTCAAAAATGGGGAAATAGTGATTGAACAGACTATGAATGTTACGTTATCCTCTGATCACCGAGTTGTGGATGGAGCAGAAGGTGCAAAATTCGTGGGTGAATTGAAAAAAGTTCTAGAATCACCTTTGTTACTTATTCTATAATGGGTCTAAGTTTCTTAGGCTAGATTTGTATTTTCTAAAATTATTAGCAACATACCATCCGAAACTGATATTTCACTATGGTCATCTAATACAATATTACTGATTCCTCTTGTTTGGCCTATATTTAAAGTTTCAGCAAATAAATTGTATTTTAATCCTTTAGTTCTAATCCCTTTTACTAGATTAGTTAAAGGGATTAGGGAAACGATTGAATCTTTATGATTTTCTAAGATACGGGTGCTGTTAGAATTTATAAGAGAGATTTCAATGTTTTTTTCAACTAGCCGGATGTCTTTGGATGCAAGAAACCCTGAAGCCAATAGGAGTATGTTGCCTATATGATGATCAAATCTAGAACTGCCATAAATCCCTGCAATTATATTGATTGTTTCAGCACCTAGATTTATAGCCTCCTCTATTGCTAATTGTCCATCTGTTTTGTCCTTATCTTCGGGCAAGCGTTTAATTTCCCATCCAAGTTTCTTTGCAGTATTCAAATCTTTATTTGAAATGGAATCAAAATCGCCAATACATATGTCGGGCTCAACATCTAATTTTAGGCAATGAGATACACCGTTATCTGCAGCTATGATAATATCGCAGGATTTCAAAATATCTTTGACCCAGGATTCTATCGTTAAATCGCCACCTAAAACAACAACAGCTTTTTTTGAAGAACTTCTAGGCATATTGATGAGTGTTCCTTTAATATTTAGCATAATATGAAGATACTAGAGAGCTACTTGGTTATATTAAAAATAGTATTATAATTTATAATGACTGTAATTTCATTTTTAGCATAGTTGACATAATTCAGAGATTAAAAATATTTGTAAATGAGTAGAAATTGATTGCTTCATACAAAAACGAATTATCAAATAAAAAAATCATTGGTACATTTTGTTCAAAATGTAAGATTAAATTCTTACCACCCAAACCGATATGCATCACTTGTAATAATGATAATTTAAGCAATGTTGAATTTAAAGGTAAAGGGATACTTATTGGGGTTACAGAAGTCGCAGTAGTTCCTTCTACAATGTCTAAAGCAGGATTTGGAGCTGATAATCCTTATTGGACTTGTATAATATCACTGGATGAAGGAGTGAATATTCCTGCAGTTCTTAATTTGACCGATTATTGTGATTCAAAAAAACCATTTATCGGTATGGATGTAGAAATAGAATTTGGTTGTAAAAATGAAATTTATTTTAAACCTTTATAAATAGGTTTAATTCATTATTAAAAGAATAGAGGATATTATGGTTAATCTTAAAAGCAAGAACATTGATATTGCTATTACATGTTCAGATATTGTTAAAACAAGATATTTTTTTGAAAAAATATTGGGATTGGATGTAGTGACTGAATTTGAAGTAGACAAGTCCACTGCAAATAATTTGGGATTAGCAACAGTAGGGTTTACCCAAACGAGGTTTGTTATAGGTGATACAAAGATAAAACTTTTAGAATTTGATTCTGTCGAAGTAAGTTCAGCAAATCATCATTCAGGAATATCTCAAGGAGTCAGGTGGCTAACATTATATGTGAATGATATATGTGAGACATATAAAACATTGAAGTCGAAAGGGTACGAGTTTCTTGGGGATGTTCCAATTAAACCAAAAGGCGCTTTAGTACTTAAAGGTCCTGAAGGTATTCTTATAGAATTTATAGGAAGCTAACCTGCAAAATTGGCAACAAATATTATGGGCTCTAAACAATTCAGGCAACGTAGTTATATTAGTGGTTTACAGATTTAAAATATTAACTATTGTAATGCTGGTGTTAATATTAATCGCTTCAGTTGGAGCGTGTGGTTTAAGTCGCACTAATCAAACCTCAAAAGCAGAAATAACCGAAAACAATGCAAAACCGAGCCTTCCTGAATTTGCAAGCGTTGAAATCAGTTTGTTCTCAGGAGAACAAATAAAGATATCTGAATTAAAAGGTAAGGTGGTATTATTGAATTTCTGGGCTTCTTGGTGTCCTCCTTGTAGATGGGAAATGCCCTATTTTGAAAAGGCGTGGAAGGAGTATAAAGATCAGGATGTTGTATTTATAGGGATATCTCAGGACTTGGACCTCAACGATGCTAAAGAATTTGCTGATAGTACTGGGGTTACATATTATTTAGGATTGGATTCAGGCAATAAATTATCGATTGATTTGGATATTATTGAGTTGCCAACGACCATCATATTGGATAAAAATGGAAATATTGAAAGAAGATTCACAAAATCTATAGGCGAAAAATTATTGAATAGGATTTTAAATCAAGTAATTAGAGAGCAAGATAATGAATAGAAATGACCAAAGATTACATAATGAACTAAGGCCGGTAGAGATGAGTCTGGGTATTCAAAGTTATGCAGAAGGGTCGGTTTTAATTAAAACAGGAGAGACTCATGTAATATGCTCTGCTTCTGTAGAAGAGACCGTCCCCAATTTTCTTAAGGACCAAAATAAAGGATGGATTACTGCTGAATATAATATGTTGCCTCGTGCAACTCTAACTCGAACTAGGCGTGAAAACATTAAAAAGGGCAGAACCCATGAAATACAAAGGTTGATTGGCAGGTCCCTTAGAACATCTGTGGACCTAAACTCAATTGGAGAAAGGTCAATTCTAATTGATTGTGATGTTATTCAGGCGGATGGAGGGACAAGAACTGCTTCTATAACTGGAGGTTATGTTGCTTTGTACTTAGCAATTGTTGATTTAGTTCAAAAGAATAAGATTGATAAGATGCCAGCCATTAATCAAATTGCAGCCGTTGGTGTTGGAATACTAGAACGTCAGGTATTGCTCGATTTGTGTTATGAAGAAGATTCCCGGGCAGATGCCGATTTCAATATAGTTATGAATAAGAATGGCGAATTTATAGAAGTGCAAGGTACCGCGGAGCATCGTCCTTATTCCAAGAAATTATTGGAAGAGGTGCTATACGTTGCCTCTAACGGAATTGAAGAACTTTTTACTAAGCAAAATGAAGTGATATCTTATATGACCCAAAATAAAAGTTGAGGTTTTAGGGCATTTCTCTAAATTGAACTTTTTGGATAATGTATATATAATCAAAGTTTGGATTAAATTATGGCTAAAAGAACTTACCAACCTAAAAAACGAAGAAGAATGAGAGT